>JAFCCM010000025.1 GCA_017610225.1 Candidatus Aenigmatarchaeota archaeon
TCATGGATAATTCCTACTTATACAACTGGCTTATATGATTATTTAGAATATTATCAAACTGGCGGTTTTAGAGATTTTGATTCAGAAGGTTCATTTGATTGCACACATGGGTTTGACTTAGTTGAAATAACAATTGAAGATGTACAAGATTTTCTACTACAAGAGGATGCATTTAAATTAACACAAGAAGATGGTTCTGGAATTTTTCTATAGCATTAAATGCTCTATCTAGTTTATATCTCAATGAAATAATATTTTTTCTTAAATTATAAATAAGATGTTTGTCTGTGCATTTAGAACAAAATACAAATTATTCTATTAGTTCAGTACAAATTTAAAAAAAATTTTTGGGAGATTATTTATGTCACAGTTTGAGAACGAAATCTTAAAATTGGCAGAGTCAACTCTTTTAACAAATAAAGAGATTGCAAGGATTGTAGGGTGCACGCCACGCACAGTAAATAAGTATGCCGGATCTTATGTTAGCCGGTGTAGATTAAAAGTATCTGCAGAAGAAGATGCATTTGAAATTCAAAAAACAGTTTTACTCCCTGATATACATTATCCTCATTATGAACTGAGAGTGATGGATGCTGTTGAAGAATTTATTATAGATTATCAACCAAATGAAATAGTTTATATGGGAGATCAACTTTCGTTAGATTGTATTTCCGGATGGAATAAAAGAAGACCTTTATTGAAAGAAGGACAACGATTATTAAAAGAATATGATTTATTCAATGAAGATATATTAGATGTTCATGAAAATATTACAGAGTCAAATACTCGTCGAACTTTTTTGATGGGTAATCATGAACAAAGAATTAAATGGTATTGTCAAGAACATCCAGAGTTAGATGGTTTTATAGACCTTGAAAGACATCTACAATTAAAAGAAAGAGGGTATAATATTGTTGAATATAATGGTATCCATAAAGTTGGTAAATTAAATGTCATACATGGTTTTTATTGGAATAAGTATCATGCAGCAAAAACCCTTGAAGCTTTTGAAGGTAATGTAGTTTATTCCCATGTTCATAATCCACAAATGTATGCCAAGGTTACTCCAGTAGATCGTAAAGGTTATCATATGGCTACATCATTACCTTGTTTATGTAATATAAAACCAGAGTATAAACAGAACGCACCCAATTTTTGGATAAATGGCTTTGGTATTGTAGAACATCTTCCAGCAACAGGATTTTTCAATCTTTATACTATTATTATAATTGAAGGATCTTTTATGTTTAACGGTATTTATTATGGGAAAACTCTCTAAAACATATAAAAAAAGTGGCAATAGAAATGGGATGTATGGGAAAAAACATTCTGAAGAAACGAAAGAAAAAATGAGAAATAAACAAATAGGAAAAAGGCCAATGCTAGGAAAAAAGCATTCTGAAGAAACCAAAGAAAAAATTAGTATTTCAAAACTTGGTAAAACTATTTTAACAATAGAAAAAATAAAAGAAAAATTTCCAACGTTTTATAAAGAAGAAGAAATGAGATATAATACAGACAAACCAGGAGAAAAAGAAATACAAGTACATTGTAAAAATCATGACTGTGAAAATTCAAAAGAAAAAGGCGGATGGTTTATTCCAACAGCAAGTCAATTTAAAAGCAGAAAAGATCATATAGAGCATGATGATGGTAACGGTGGATGTTATTTATATTGCTCACAAGAGTGTAAAGATGAATGCGTGTTATATAATATAAAATCTGATCCACATAAGGAAGAAACTGAAAAATTATATACTGATTCAGAATATGATGTTTGGAGACAAACTGTGTTAGAACAAGATAATTATGAATGTCAAAAATGCGGATCAAAAGAAGATCTACATTGCCATCATATTCAACCAGTTAAACTTGACCCAATGTTGGCATTAGACCCAACTAATGGAATTGTTTTATGTCAAAAATGTCATTACGAAATTGGACATAAAACGGCCACAGAATGTTCTACTGGAAATTTAGCAAATCGAGTTTGTTAAATTTTTAGAACATAAATATGTAAACTTACCTATATGATTACCAACTGACTTTAAACTAAAATTTGAGGTCTCAGTCAGTGACCTATAAAAGGAGAAAAATCATGACTTATAAAGAGCAGTTCGTTACAGAAGTAAAAGTAGATGGCGCAATACTTAGAGTTAAAGATGGAGCAGTATACTTACCTTTTGGAAGTGAATATTCAATACTTCTAAAAAACCTCAATTCAAGAAAAGCATCTGTAAAAATCTCAATTGATGGTGAAGATGTTCTCGATGGCAATTCTCTAATTCTTGATCCAAATGCAAGTACAGAATTGGAAGGTTTCCTTAATGAAACTACAGCTAAGAATCGTTTTAAGTTTATTCATAAAACAGAAAAGATTCAAGAACATCGAGGCGATAGAGCAGATGATGGAATGATTAGAATTGAGTTTGCATATGAGAAAGATAAACCTGAACCTCTAATTAAAAAGGCTATTGAAGAAGTTCATCATCATTATTATTACCATAATCCAATTACATTTGATTATTATAAAGGTATGGATTGGTCATATACGAGTGATCAGCAAACTATATCTAGCGATACAATGAAAAACTATTCTCATAACACAGTATTGCAAAACGGACCTTCAATGGATTATCTTGGAGTACAAGGATGTTCTGATCCATTAGATGACGAAGGAATTACTGTTAAAGGAAACGAAATACATCAACAATTCCAATATGGTTCAATTGGTGCATTAGACAAATCTGAGGTTATTGTAATTAGATTAAAAGGTTTAACACAAACCCAAAATACAGTTCAAAACCCAATTACTGTTAAGACAAAACTAACATGTTCAAGCTGTGGTACAAAATGTAAATCATCATTTAAATTTTGTCCCGACTGTGGAACTTATTTAGAATAACCAAAAACTTGTAGGTAAGTTTACTTATTCTTTAAAATCTAAACGAGGTATAAAATCAGAACAAAATATAAAGATTATACTCCTATTAGAGAAGGAAATAGATAATGACTAAAATAAAGGATACCATTATAGAAGCTAGAGATTTTTATGGAGATAAATGTCTGGTAGATCAGGTTAATTCTAACAGTTCACAATCCAGGCGACCACAGGGTGAAGTTCAGGTTTATGAAGAAACTGATGATGGTCGTAAAAAAATTATTCATAAAAGCAACCTAATTGTTTATCTGGGACGAGAAATGTTAGCGCAAAGATTAGTCAATTTGGATAATGCATTTTTAACCACTCCTACAAAAGATGAATTTGTTTCATGGTTTGGTTTGGGTGATGGTGGAGTAAGACCTGCAGATCCTTTGGATCCAGTGCCACCCATTAATGATGATGAATATTTAAATTCACCAATACCTGTAAGTGATTCAACTGGAGGTCTTTACGCAGATTTTCATACAGCTGGGGATGCATATCCACCTGGTGGGACATATCCGGCAACTGGATCATATGTTAAAAGTTTTGATGTTGGTGGTATTGAATTTGAGCCAGACGTCTTAAATGATAATAAACAATTAATAATTAAAATTACAACTACAATTGGAGTTAATGATGCAAATGGTTATCAATTAAGTGAAGCAGGTTTATTCTCTGCTGAAAGTAATTCGGGAGGGTATAGTGGTAATTTTACATTATTTGCAAGAGTTACATTTCCATCATTAATTAAATCATCAGAAAGACGATTAATTTTTGTTTGGTATTTATATGTTTAAATGAAATATTTATTAAGACAAATTATATACAAAGGGGATACATTTAAAGATTGATATAGAACAATCTTTACTAATTAGAAAATTGAAAACTATAATTTATGGAGGGTATAACAATGGCAAATGTTTCCCCAGGAGTTTTTACAAAAATAATAGACTTGTCGTCATTTATTCAAGCAGTGCCATCGACGATAGGTTTTTTAACAGGATTTACACGAAAAGGACGAGACAATGAATTAGTATTGGCGAACCAAATATTACAGACTTTGGCAAGAATTATGGTCAAGGGCCATATATCGCTTATAATCATCTGGGTGAATCAGGAGCATTATATTGGATGCGATTATTACCAGATGATGCTACATATTCAAATATAAGAATTGATTCACAATTAGCAGCTGGAGATGCAACTGCAAGCATCTCGATTACATATGTAGAGAGTTTAAATACACATAGTGAAATTCAAACCAACCTGGCAATAGCAGGTGACACTAAACCAATTGCTTTTTTAACACCAATTGGAAGAGGTGACTTTTATAACAGTCTAGGTATTAGAATTACCGAACACTCAAATCCAACACTATCGGGCGTTTATGTGCTTGATATATATGAAAAACAATCAGATGGTGATGATGTAATTATTGAATCATTTGATGTTTCATTTGATCCATTATCAGTTGATAGTGCTGGAGATTCAATTTTCATTGAAAGTATTCTTGAAACATATTCAACTGTTTTAAGAGCACAAATGGTTTTAGCAAGTGGAGATTATACTTCAGGATATGAACTTGTTGCTAAAATTTATGATAATGACATTGGAACAGTTACTGTTAATCTAACATCAGGATCAGCAACAATTAAAGATAATAAACAAGACTTCTCTGATTGGGAAACAGATCCAGAAACAGGCAATGCAGCATATGTTGTAGTTGCTAAAGATGCCAAAGGAAATGAGATTTGGGGTTGGATGGGTATCTCAGATTCTGCTGAAGATGATGATATAGTTAAGGTATTTCCAGATAGAAATTTAACAGGCGGAACTCAAGGATGGAATGGAGCTGTTGCTAATTTTGACGTTAATTCAACAGTTACATATCAAGTTAGAGAATCACACGCAAGTGTTGCATCAGCATTTTCATCTTCTGAACCTGTTCCATTAAAGAAAGGTTCCGAAGGTTCATTACGCACAGTTACAGGTACCTTAGATACAGCCGAAGCTGAAACTCTATTAGAGCAAGGTTATAGTGGTATTATAACAAATCCAATAACTGGTAATGCTGAAGATTCTATTCTTGATACAGAAAGTGTTTATTTTACTTTAGTTTATGATGCAGGATACCCTTCTGATGTTAAGATTGCAATTAGCACTCTTTGTCAAACAAGACGGGATTGTGTTGGTATACTTGATAATGGTGATAATAACACAGTTGCTGCAGCACTTACTGCTAGAGATAATACAAATACATTCAATAATTTTTATGTTGCTTTATATGAATCATATAATAAAGTAGCAGATGCATTTACAGGGGAAGATGTATGGTTCTCACCAATTTATCATATGTCATACTTAATTCCTAGAAATGATAATGTTTCTGAGATTTGGTTTGCTGCTGCAGGATTTAATAGAGCTTCTATTGATTCAATTAAGGAATTGAGATATAATCCAAGATTGGGACAAAGAGATCAGCTATACTTAAAACAACTAAACCCAATTGTTAAATTCAGTGCAGGTTATGTTGTTTGGGGACAGTTGACATCTCAAGCGAAACCAAGTGCTCTTCAAGATCTTAACATCGTTAGACTTGTTCTATATAGTAAGAGAGCTATTGAGCAATTTTGTAGTTTCTTTATCTTTGAACAAAATGATGCTATTACATGGGGTGAAGTATCAGGTGCAATTGTAGAATTTCTTGAAATAATAAAGAGCAAACGAGGACTTGATAATTATTCCGTAGAAGTTAGTGCAACTGACTATGAGAAGAAAACTAAGAAATTCCATGTCAATATTATTTTACAACCAACTAGAGCTGTAGAGCAAATTGAATTGAATTTCTTTATTCAGTAATTCTAACCAAAAAAAAGAGATGTTGGGCATTATACCCAGCATCTCTTTCTTCCGTCGTTACGGTTATTCTCCTAATCTAAATTTGGAATTGTTTTAAGTTCATCATTCATCTCTATCTGATACTGCTGAAGATTTTGTGCAATGGTCATGGACTCATCAATAATATCTCCACTCATCATTGGAAATATATTCACAATAATAAAGTTTAGGCGATCAACACTTTGACCACGAATATATGCACCATGCCCTTTTTCATATTCCTCAATGAAGTTTTGATAATCATAAGATGTCTTCCTCATTGGATTGTGTATTGATTTCAAAACCAATCCTAATTCATTAATTATAGATAAAAAGTACATACAGGACGAGGGTGATAATAAGGAATTATTCATTACAGCAAAGACCGGGGAATGTTGTACACCCATAGCGATTTTTTTCACTTGACTTAAATTAATATCTTTAAACTTAAATATACCGGCCTGTTCTCTCATTGATAGAAAACTACTTAAATTAAAGTTAGGTGGGATAGCAACAAACTCAACTGAAAAATAATTCTCGATGTGTGGAGTTTGTTCATCCATTCTTTCTTCCATATTTTCTTTGATCCTTCGTAATTGTTTAATGTTTGCTGACTTGGATTCCGTGTAGTTTTCTGAAGGTGCTGCCATGTTCCAAGTCAGAAAAGAACGAACCATCTTCATCGCCATAGTGAAATATGTATATAAAATGTTCATCTGATAGTTCCTCCAAAAATGTACGTGTATAAGCAATACATGCTTCTTCAACTTTTTTTTCTCTTTCTCTCCAGCATTGATCAGACCATATCTCATGTTCTCTTAACTGTTGTATGGTTATCCCTTCTCTTTCACAAAACACATCTTCATACTCCCATATGTCAGGTATTTTGTGATTAAATGTGACATATCCTTCTTCAAATTGCTCAGTTATTAGGTTGTTAGCGTTTTCATTACTTACTCTAATAGGTGTTTGGACAATAGCATCATTAAATATAACTTTGACGAATCTTTTTTCTATGAATTGTTTTACATCTTCAATAGTTTTAATCTCAAATGGCCATGCTACAATAAATGATGAACTTGATGAATTTGTAATAAAACCCGTTTTTATTTTCATTAACGATTCTCCCAACATTCTTCGATATGACTTGGATTTAATTCTATTTTAAAAATGTCTTCGAGTTCTTTTTTAACTCTTGATGTAAATGTTTTTAAAGTTTCATTGTCTCTCATTTCAGTATATGGTATTCCTACCATAATATCATCTTGATATGGCATACGAGAAAATCTTAAATCTGTTCCTTGAAAAAGATAATCAATATAATAACTTAAATCGTCTTGAACATCTTCTAATGATATATTTTTTTCATTTGATATTTTTTCTTGAATCATTTTAATCTGTTCTTCTGTTATAAAACTTAAATCTATATAAGCTCCGATTACAACAAAAGATGAAGAACTTGAATTAGTTATAAAATCTGCTTTTATTTTCATTAACGATCCTCCTTACAAATTTAGTGGACATTGATTTTGATTTTTTTCTAATAACGTTCTGAATGTATTAAAAGGTGGAGAATTTTGCCATAATGTAGTGATTGATTTTTTATCTGTTATAGGTCTTGACCAAAAAACACGATCTGCAAAACTACAAGGCATAAAATGCATATCGGGTGTAATATATGCTGACATTCTTGCGCCTTCACATGTATCAATGGATAATTGTTGTAATTTATTACCCTGAGAATATTTAGTTGTATGATTAACCAAACAGCTATCCATACCAATTTTGAATTTACATTTTGGTTTGAATATTAATTCTGAAAACTGTTGTAATTGATTGATGGTTGGGATTTTTGAATACATATATTTTGCTGCACCCTGTGGTTTAAATAAAAGAAAAATTACAGCATTTAACTTATCAATATCAACTTTTTCTTTCCATATATCTTTTCCTTCAAGCATATTCATTGCTATATTATGTGATATTCTAGAATAAATAAAATGGATATTAGTTTTTATCCCAGCATTAATAAATTTTTCTATGCTAATATATGTATTATCCATTGTTTTTAATGTTATTTTATCATCTATTATTTCTTCATAAAAAATTTGGCTTACAGCTACAGCACCACAAAGTTTTGATAATTCAATTTCTTCTTCTGTTAAATTGATACCGCTTGTTGTATAATTAGGAACGACTCTATTTTCTCTACAGTATTCAAGAATTTCTTTGAAGTTTTCATGCTTATTTGGATCACCCCTTCCACCCAATGCAACCTGATTAACATGATGCTTGACCTCATCAATAATTTCTTTGAAGTTTTCCAATAACATATTGGGTTGATTTATATGTCCTTGATAGCAAAATTTACACTTGTTTTCACATGTACCCATTATACCGATATCCAATAAGGATGGTAATTCTAATACAAAAGGATCTTCATTTCCATTAATTCCTTGAGTAATTTCCAGACCGGTTTTACTATTGAATAATATTGAATATTTATCATTCTGAAACCTCTTATCAAATATTTTCTCTAAATTTTTAAGCAATTTAATCTCCTTATAACTTTTTAAAGGTTGATTGTTTGTCTGAACTTTCACCTAATTTTTTAATATTAGATTCTTTATTATCTCCTTTTGGTTGTATTTCTGTTGTTTTCTCATCTTTTTCTTCTTTTGAAATTGGCAATTTAGATTGGTTTTTTGGTTGATTTAATTCTTCTTTAATAGTTTCAATCTGCACTTTAACAGCTTCTACTGTCTTTTGTAATTCTTTCTTAATATTAGAAGTTGAATCTTTTTACTTGTTTAGTTATAGTTGATTGTTGCTGAGTTTCAATTGCCATTTCACCTTTATCTTTGTTATCATCATCGTTAAAAATTATATTATACATGAAGATACAAAAGATAATGGTTCCAATTCCGAATCCTCCACTACTGCTTTTACTTGACACTATTATACCTCCTTAAAAAAATTAGATAAATACTTTATTCAATAATTAATATATATAGTTGTCAATTTATTAATTGACGATATCCTCTAAAATTTAGAACAAAATATAAATCTTAGTGTATGTCTTTCACGGTAAGGATATTATGAATCTTGAAAAATATTTACTTAAAGTACAATCTAAAGAGGCAGTAGGTCCTTTTGCGATAGATTCTTTCCCGCAAAAAAAGAAGAAAAGAAAAAAACAAATAATTCGATCAATTTACCCAAATGAAAACTGGATCGCTATTGAGGAAAGAAGGGCTATGATCGACCTCGATGGAACTATCCATAAATATTCAAAAGGTTACGCTGATGGTCAAATTTATGATGATCCATTTGCAGGAGCAAAAAAAGTTATTGATTGGTTAAAAAGCAAAGGATATGAAATAGTTATATTTACTACTAGAGCATCAAAAGAAAATGCTAAAGATGTTGGCGGTGATCATGAAACAGAAATTGCTAATATTGAAAATTGGTTATCGGATAATGATATTTATTTTGACCGAGTGACTGCTGAGAAACTAGCTGCTGATTTTTATATTGATGATAAAGCAATATTCATTAAAAATGGAAATTGGGATGCAGTTATGAAAACAATTAAAATGAGGATGAAATATAGCCTTTAAATTGGAGGAATAAAGTAATGGCAATAAAAAATTCTTTTACAAATGTGCCAAATAACAGATTAACTCGTAACTTTGGTGGTACGGTTGCTGGAGTTGCTGATCCATACGTTACTGGGTATCATTTTATTTATTTTGCTAAACTACCACCAGCATTACCTGATTATGCACAATTACCAGATAATGGTACAATCAAAAATCTTTTGGCTGGTGCATGTTTATCAGTTACTCCACCAGGTGGAACTCTAAATAAAGTAGAATTTACTGGATTGGGTGGAATTAAATGGGCGGTTCCAGCAAATATTGATTATGGAAATTCTGTTTCAGTTAAATTCTTGGAATTTAATGGGATACCTATTTTAAATATTTTCCATGGTTGGATGAAAATGATAAGAGATTATAGAAGTGGCACAACAGGTCTTACTGATAACGCCGATGGTCTTGGTTATACAAAAGCTACATATGCGGGAATTATGTATTACTGGACTACAGCACCTGATGCAAGAACTGTTGAATATTATGCTGCATATGATGGCATATTTCCAACAAAAGATCCACAAGATTTATTTACGAGTGATGTTGAAACCATAGGCAGATTAGACACAGAAATTGAATTTAATGTAGATTACATCTGGCACGAAGCTTGGACGAAAGAGAAATGTCAAGCTCTAGCTGAAGAAGTATATGGTATTAAAGAAAGTGTTATTGATGTTTATGGTACAAGAGTTGATGAAGCTACATAATTGAAAAATTTAAAATTAAAACGTGAACAGAAAGGAGATAAAATAAATGTTTAAAGGATTTGATATTAAGTATCCGGAATATGAGGTTCACACACCTCACACTAATTTGTCTTATAATGTAAGATCTTTAAATGTTCAAGAAGAAGAAAGGTTAAAAGGAAGTTTACTTTCTGCAATTAAAGTTAATGAACATTTAAATAAATGTATTTATGAGGCAATTACAAAAAAGCCAGAAGAAATTAAAAACTATGATACATTTTTAAAATCGACTACACTTAAAGATAGAGATGCATTGTTATATGGTCTTTATCATATTACTTATGAAGAGATCAGAAATTATGATGTTTCATGTTCCTCATGTAGAAAGGAATATCCTGTAACAGTTAAAGCATCATCCACATTTAGTATGAATTCTTACCCTCTTACTGATATCTTAACAAAAGAAATACAAGTTGAACTTCCTATATCTAAAGGTGTTTGTGCTGTTATTAAACAACCAACTTTATTTGATGAGATGACTGCATTAAAAAGTATGGGTGTTGTTTCTGGAGTTAATATGGATATATTAACAGAAACTCTCATACTCAGCAAATTTCAACAAAATCCTGAGTCAGGTGATACCATAATTTATTCAGAAAGAGATGATATTATGGATGCATATATGAGTTTGCCATCTAAGGATAAAAGAAAAATATATAAAGAATATAAAGAGGAATTTGGTCAATATGGCATTTCTTTAAAAATGCTTAGCACTTGTATTCATTGTGGTGCTCAAGATGAAATTGATATTGACCTTGTGGAAAACTTTTTTCGTATGGTGCACTCAATCTGATCAATTAAATAAATATAGAGACACTCTTGAGAAGAATATTTTTTCATGCATGGAAATGAGTAAGCAGTCTTATGCAGAAACAATGTCAATGCCTGTTAAAAGATTTTATAATTATCTTAAATGGAAAACAGACTTAGAAGAAGAAAAACAAAAAATGATTCTCGAAGAAGTGGCTAAATAATATTGGAGGATATAATATGGGTGCAGTTGTCGACTATTTACAAGAAAACTATTTACATGAACAAATTATAGTTCTAGATGAGAGTATTGCGTCATGGTTAAAAAATTTTAACATAAAAAATCTTATTAATAAATTTGATTCCGCAGTAAAAAAGAAGGATCCTGCAATGATTGAGACATTGCTTAAAGTAATACCAAAAACTGATTTTAGAACACTATATACAATAGGTTCAAAAGTTGATGAAAACTTTTCTGCTGCGTTTGATGCAATAAAAAAAGAAGCTGGAACTAAATTTTCTACATTAAAAGGAATGAAACTTGATTTGTTTTCTTTAATAATTTCTACTACAATTGTTATGAAACCAGATCTTAAAAAAGCATCAAAAGATGTTATTAATGATATAAGTACAAAACTTAAAAAAGTTGGAGTTAAACATTTTAGCGGTGACGCTTTAGTTGGTCTAACATTATTAATACTATCGGGTGTATTAGTTTCTGCTACTTTAGCGAGTTTAAGTATGGATCCATTGATATGGAGTATTGCTATAGTTGGATTAGCAATGCTTGTTTTTATGAGATAAGGAGATTTAATTTATGGCCAGTCTGTTAAGAAGATTCGATAAACAAGTTATTGGATCCGATGGTAATATTTATGATTATTTGGCCAAGATTACTGCAAGTGGAGATTTTAAACGAGTTCATGATTTAGATGTTATTATTACATCTTGGAATAATATTTTATTAACTCCAAAAAGGACTTATTTACATGATCCACAATATGGTAGCAATCTTCATAAGTTAATTTTTGAACCTGTCGATGATACAACAATCGAATCAATTAAATCAGAACTTGTAGATACTTTAATGTTTTATGATGATAGAGCAACTATCGAAGACATTGATGTTATAATAAATGCAAATGGCAAAGGATATAATTTGAATATTTATGTTGCTTATGAAGGTTCATCAGGAACATTGTCTGTTTCATTTGATGACAGTACAGTGCTTGCACAACAATCAGGTTCTGGAGGCGATCCAATACCATGAGCACTCAAAAATATGAACGTATATATGACTACATACATGAATATCAACAATTAGTTTATGATTTTTATAGTAAAGATGTAGTCGCTTTTCTTACAACATATTATCATATAGATACAACCAATACAGTTTGGGATGATGAAAATCTTATGGGTGGTTCATATGATAGGATAGGTGAGTTTTCAGGTTTGCGTTTTAATAAAATTTTATTATTACCTGTTTATTATTCAGAAGAAATGTCAACAACATATGACGCTCAAGATATTGGTTATATTAAAGATGGAGATACATCGTTTGTAATACCAAGTACATATGGATTTGTTCCACTACCGGGAGATAAACTAAAATTAGAACAAGAGTATTTACGACCAACAAATAATATATATCCAATTTACTATGTTGGTGGTGTTGAAAAAACATCAAATACAGATAGAATATTCTATCGACTAAAACTTCATGTTGAACAAAGCGTGACTGAAGTTCAATTAGATGAACAAGTATCAGAGCCTGTCTATACATTTTTTGAGTATGATAAGCAAATTCATACTCTAAGTGATGCACAATTTATGACACAACTTTTATCTAAAAATGAAGATCTAAAAGAATGTATTAAAAATAATTTGTATGATAAAAGAAGTGGATACTATTTTGATCATGGTGTAGGCCCATGCTAAACGAGGAATAAAATGGCACAAATAACAGAGACCCCTGTTTCAAGTCAGATTTATAAATCAAGAGATCGGATAAGAAACGAAATTATTGAGAAGCTAAAAGAATATTTAGAACTTGAGAATGTAGATCTTACGAAATCATCATTTTTGTCATTCATGATTGAAATCTTATCAACTAATACAAGTAACTTATTATTCTATCAGATTTCTGCATATAGAGAATTCTTTTTAACAAAAGCTCAATTACCAGAATCAATTTATAATTTAGCAGCATTCTTAGGTTATAATCCACAAGATGCAACACCAGCAGAAGCTAATATTTTATTTACTGTTCCATTTGGTTTTACAGATGCAAATACCCAATTTGTTCTTGATGAAGGGTTTAAGTTAAACGCTGAAGGTGGTATTGAATTTGCAACATATTATACCACAACAATTACAGTTACAAATAATTCGCAGGTATCAATTGTTGTTAGAGAAGGTAATAGAACTTATATTATGCCTGTGACAATAGAGTCAAATCAATTTTTATTTGTATTACCATTTAGACAATATTCTATTTCTGTTCAAGAATTTCAAATCTCAGAAGATTTACAACAATATCAATTTGTTTCAATTGAAGTTCCATTTGATGGTCAGATTTCCTCTCAAGTAGTTGAAATTAAACCACCGGGATCTGCGGCTTATGAATTATATACCGAAGTTTCTAGTTTGTTTTTAATGGATGCGGCAACTAAAGGATATGTATCTAGGAGAACAGATGAAGGGATTATGCTACAATTTGGTAATGGTTTAATCGGATATCAGCCAGAGCCGGGGTCTACAGTTCAAGTAACATTAAATTTAACTGATGGTGCTGATGGAAATGTAATTACTGGATCTATACATTCTGGAGATAGAATCTACAATACTACATTAGCTGGTATAACACAAATTGTTGAATATGATGTCGTAAATACATCTCCAGCATTTAATGGTGAAGATGAAGAATCTCTTGAAGCTGTAAGAAGAAACGCGATCACTAACCTTACTGCTCTTGAAAGAACTGTAACCGAGAATGATTTTATAAATGCAAATATAATTATTGATGATTCGCCAATTGGACAAAACTCATTACCAGTATTAAAAAGATCTGACATAAAAATAAATGAAATTGCTTTATTTTCAACTATTTTATTTGGTGAAGATTTAGTACCTACAAGAGATTTATTTGAAACATTTACAGACACATATATTCCAAGACAAACTGTTTTGACTCAAGATGGGATTGATTACTATACAGTTTTTGATATGGACATTGATGCATTAAATAGTTCTGCAAGTTATGTTTATATAATGTATGAAATTGAACAATTACCAGCTCTAGTGACAAGTTATGGATCTGACTATGACTTATATGCAAGCAATTTAATTGTCAGGAGAGATGGTTTACAAGCAACATATGAGTTACAATTTGTTACAACAGAAATTGACGCTTCGCTTGCATCATGTCAAATGGAAATTTCGGAAACTGGCGCAACTTATAATATGGCAACAGATAGTACTTCATTTACTCTTATTTTTCCAGATAATAGAATTATTCCAACAGGAAATTTAACATACTTTTTTACAATTCAACATTCAACTGAAGGTTTGATTGGTCAATATACTAATCAATTTATTTTTAGACTTTCATTAGATGATTTTACAACATCTAATGCTTTAGCAACAGATGGAGATAGTACAGCATATATTGTTTATGATATACCAACAGTTCGTAAAGATTATTATGATAGTATTAATCAACGAGATTTTGAATTGCAAGTAATGCAAACCCTTCTTACAACAATGACATTTAAAGATTATAGGATGTTAACTGATTTTATTAATTTTAAGTTTTCTAATACTACCGGCACTCTAAATAATATGCAATTGAATGATGTTGATCTCCAAGCCGTTCTAGGAATAGAATCCATTCCTCCGGCAATTGGTTCAGTTGGAGAACGATATATTGTACTAAATGGAACTGGAGCTTGGTTGGATCATGATAATGATATTGCTGTATCTTCGCTTGATGGTACTTCATATATATGGGTATTTGTTGTTCCTAAGTCAGATCAGATGGTATATGTAACAGATGAAGGTCTTAAATATATATATAGTGAAACAGGTTGGGTTGTTCCTGCGTATGATATTCCATTACAAATTTCTTTGGATGTTTTTATTACTGATACATATACTGGAACTATTGGGAATCTTACTCAAGCGATTCGAGAGGCACTTATTACGGCATTTGAAGGTAGATTTGGCATTAACTCTACTCTATATCGCTCAGAAATTATCGACGTAGTACAAGAAGTTGAGGGGGTTGATCATTGCCGTTTAATTGATCCAGTATCAAGTATTTTCTTTAATTTTAATATTGATGATTTTACACAACAGCAATTATTAGAATATGCACCAGAGTATGTATATTTTACAGAAGATGATATTGCTATTAGGGTATTTTAAATATGGATGAACTATTAAGTAAAATAAAACCAGATATTCCAAAGCTAAAACGATTTATAACCACTAGTGCAGCAAGAGAATTATCTGCATTATCAGCACCATGTTACTATCCGAAGACAAAACGATTCTACTTTGAAGTTCTAAATTTATTACGAATAACAAAAAAAGACTTTAAAGATTTTGTAAAAAGAAATTATAAAGGAACAAAAGCAGAAAAATGGAATTTATGGAACGATCCAGGAACTAATATGTTGGTGTTTGTTATGTATTTATTTTTAAAGAAAAGAGATCAGAGAGCATTTTCTTCTACTATGGTTTACTACATGATTATTCAATATGCAAGATTAATGAATAAACAAATGAAATATTGCTATGAAGATACATTCAAATATACTTTAGATAATTTAACACGAACTCATTTATTTTTTAGAGAAAAAACT
Source organism: Candidatus Aenigmatarchaeota archaeon (assembly GCA_017610225.1). The sequence continues at coordinate 15,821 of JAFCCM010000025.1, forward strand.
ATACCAAACAGTTTGTTTTATTTATCAACCGTCATACAGAAAACTTATAAACAATCTATTGCTGAATGGGACCTTGAAAAAATTATAGCTTTTATTGGAGTTGCTCGTCATAGGATTTCACAAAGTGTAAAAAGTTTTGCTAAAAATTATTATAGATATCGAAAAGAAGGGGAAGGTATTAAAACACAAAATGAAGAAACAGATGATGAAGCAAATACTTATCAATATAAAGTTTTACAACGTGGACAAAAAATAGTTGATGAAATAACAAAGAAAATAACCACATATAAGGTTATTGATCGAAAGGCATTTGACGAAGCGAAAAAAATCAGTAAAATTAAAACATCAATTGCAACACTGATTGTAGATAAAATTACCAACGAAACAAACTATAATAATATAAAAATTTTATTACAGTTGTTTATTAAAGATTTAAAAGATGTAAGTATGATTTGTGGAAGTGGATATGTTCCTTCCGTAAAAAAATTAATGGCAGTTAAAAGAACAACTGCACAATTATATTTTAAAGCACAAATAAATATTCTTCTAATGGATATTCTTAAAGATATGAAATTTCTCGATGTATATGAGAGATACACATCCCAAACTCAATTCATTATTAATTCATTTCTAGCATTCTATATAACAGGAATTATGAAAACTAATTTATGCTAATACTTATCAGGCCAGCAGGAGTTCGGAGTTCTAAGTTTGCTGAAATTTGTTTGGCAGAAGATGAAACCCTATCTGGTGGATTATTAATTTCCTCTGTTGTTAATTCTTCTGTAGTTGGTGCTTGAGCTTTTGTTATTGTTTTAGGCAATGCCAATGCTTGATTTTTATTCTTTTGATTTATTTCAATTTCTTCTTTAGTTTGTCCTACGCTACTGAAATTTTGTATTCCAAATTTTTGTGAGTTAGGACCTGATATCCCTTTAATATAGCTTTTCAATGTAGGTCTTGTGGTTATATCTAGTTTTGTAGCTAACATACTACTATACAAACTTCCAAAGTCAATTCTTACATCAACTATTCCAAGTCTTTGATTATAAGCAATTTGTTGTTGATCTCCACCTTTTATTATAGTAATATTTGAAATATATGCCGGATCTAAATCATATATTCCAGGAGACCAAATTCTATGAATAAAAGGCCAGCTATATGTAGATCCACTCTTATCTGCAGAAATTGGCATACCCAAGAGCATTATAGCAGCTATTGGACCAGCAATATATCTATTAGTAGCTTCTTGACTTCCTGGATATGGATTATATAATCTAACTGTCATTGTATATGATGGTTGAAAACCGCTTGCTTTCCAAACCATTGGAAAATCTAATCTAGCACCGGCTGCTAATGAAGATACTATATTTGTTCCACCAGCGATTGGTAATGCCTCAAGAAACTTCCCAACAGCTCCGGCACCTTTTTCTACACCTGCTGCTCCCAACTCAAATATACCACCAGCCTTTTTTGCTGCCTTTGTAACTTTACCAAGAGCTTCTTTACCTGTTCTGACTCCAAACATCTGAGCTAATGAAGATACTGTTGTTGATGAAATGTCTGTAAGACCTTGTAAAAAGTTTTCTCCATATTCATTTGTAAAACTATCTGTTGGAAAACTATCTGCTAAATATGCTAAAGTCAAATGATTTTTATGAAAGTTGCTACTTAATGAAAAACCATGAGAGTTTAATAGATCCTTATATGATAAATAATTTGTTTCTGTACCTTCAACTTCAGCTTCAAAGAAAGGTTTTCTTGTAAAAATTGATGCCCCTTTTGTAAACGAAGGTATTCCAGGATATATTCTGACCAATGGCATTGAATTTTTTACTACCGTATTAGTTTTATCTCCTATGCCCTCAACAGGACCATCCGGACCAACATAGATATCATCCATTGGTTGCGCAGGTGGCATACCAGGAATAAAATCAATTTGAGTTTGATTTATAGTGTTTTTTGTTGCCATATTTAAGCCTCACTCATGTTTCCTTGTAATACATCTCTAGTTTGTGGAGATAATTGAGATGTATCCCCACCATTATTATTTACAAGATTACTTATATTTTGTACACTTGAAGATACAGAATTACTTGTTTGTATAAGACCTTGAGTCGTTGCTGCTGCTAAACCTTTAGTACCTTCCAAAGCAGCTTTCCCCTGTGCCTTAAGTTCATCTGTTATTATTTTACCTTGAGCTGTTGCTGCTGCTGCACCCGCCATTGCTATTTCAGGTGCATTTTTAACAATACCCACAAATTTATCTGTTACTATAATAGCTGCTTTATTATCTTTAAGCCAATTTGGATTAGGTAGTAAGCCCCCAGTTATTTTTTTGAAATTTGCAATTTGTTGTTTTCTAAATTCAGGCATTTTATCTTTAACAACATCTATTTGTTGTTTACTAAATTCAGTCATTTTATCTTTTACAGATTTAGTTTTTGGCGTTTTGCCTTTAACAACATCTCTACCTATTAGACCAGCATCTATTGCTACACTAGCTGCTGTACCAAGACCAGGAACTAAACTAGCTGCACCAGAAGCAACTTCTAAACCAGCACCAAGAAAATCACCCTTCATTATTCTATGAGCAGCAAATCCAAGACCAGCTAATAAACCAATAACAGGTATTTTTTTAACTAACATTTTTAAACCAGCTTTACCAGCTAGTTTTGATAATCCTTTTGCCGCTCCTTTTTTTGCTGATTCGATTGCTGTCTTTGCTGCTACTCCTTTTGCTACTCCTAGTCCTAAGAATCCCATAAGTCTCTTAAGCATTGGGATAATTTTAGAAAATACTGAACCAATTTTAGCAAATATACCTTTTGTGAAAAGACCTTTTAAGCCAGTTTTTATTGCTCCAGTTATAAATCCTTTTTTAACTATTGATTTTATACCAGTTATTAGTGCTCCAGATATAAACTTACTGGCCATTTTTCTGAATCCACCCCCAAGTAGAAATGGTATAAATGTCATAGCAACAGATAGTAATGATTTTATAGCACCAAATGATCCGCTAAATACATTAAACATACTTTTTATTTTTTGCCTTAAATTAATTTTCTTTTGAATCTCAAGATCTTCTTCATTGACTTTAGATATGTTTTTTGTATATCCGAGCAGTTTTTTCTTATCAGCTTTTTCTTGTTTTTTCCATTTCTTCATTTCTCTTAAAGTAGCATCTGCAGATTCAGGTGATATTCCTGGAGAAAGCTCGGGTGATAATCCTGAGTAAAGACCACGCAATTCTTTTTTACGACTTATACGTTTTTTACCTTTGTCACCAACTTCAAATCCCAACTTAGCTAATCCACCACGAAGAAGGCTGAAAAATGACCATCGTCCTTTTGATATTCCAGGTATTGCTGAATATTGTGCACCTGTAAGAAATGAAGATATATCTCTTGTTGCTTCAGCTGAAGCTTTTGTAAATAATGCAATATTATCAAGGCGCCACATTCCTTCTGTATAAACAAGACCAATATTGTGTGCAGCAGCTTCAGCTGGATTTTTGCTTCTTGATAAATGCCTTTTATATCCACCTCTAGATTTAAAAATTTGATATACAGCTTTAAATGGCATACCAGCGATATTTTTTATAGATTTCAATGAAAACATTATATTTCTAAATGTTGGATGTTGAACCAACATTTTCTGCCATACTTGTTCCCATGTACCAATTTGTGCACCCATAGAATCTTGTATTGCAAGTACAGCTCTTAACATTCTGACGTTTGAGGGTTCAGTATGTCTGGAATATGTCTCATTTAATGCTCGTGTAAATCCTTTAAATATACCAACCTTTTCCAAATGCTCAACGCTTTGAACATATGTACTCATTTTGGCCATTGATTTTAACTGTGCTTTTCTGGATATTTGTACTAGATCTTTAGTTGTTGAAATACTATCATCAATTTTAGAAAGAATTTTGTCAATCGGTACTACAATTTCAGCTGGGTGAAGAAAAGCAAGACCTGCTTTCTCAACAAAACCACCCTTCTGCATTTTTGGTATGCCACCGGCGCTTTCATGAATTGTTTTGATGGGTTTTTCTTTTTTACTTTTTGAAAAAAGCCCACCTAGACCATCTCTAAATTTAGATGTAATTTTGCTAAATGCTCCACCCAAAGTTTCAGCAATATTAGCTTTCATTTTTGCTGCTGCTGATTTAAATACATCTGTCTCCATAAACTTTGAAGCAAAATAACCAAAAATTGGTGTACTTTTTGTTAAAGCCATTGCTACAATATTTTGCTTGTTAAAACTAATATCTTGTGAAATAGCTTTTCCATATTGTGAGATTACGTCTTTACCTGCTTTAGCTGTACCAGCAGCAACGTTTACAAAACCACGTCCGACCTGATCAACTGTATGCGCTAATGAACTAAGAACTTTAATCATTGAATTTTGAACTTTTTCGATATGTTCAAAATCTCCAACATTAAGATTAGCTTCTACAATTTCTTGATCGACTTTTTTCTGCATTTCGTTAATCGTACGACTTACATTACTGACTTCAGCTACACGTTCTTTATTGGCATCAGCCTTTGAGGTTAGACCGCCTGGTTCTGTTGTTTTATCAACCATTTATTAATCCTCTTAAGCAATAATTTGGAAAAGTTTTTTAATGCTTGAATCTTTTGGTTTCATTTCTGCTAGCACACAAGCAACTTCAGATAATGATACCATTTCTTGAATTGGAGTAGTATATTTATTTTTTTCTCCAAACGCTTTTTGATATGCTTGATTTAAAGATGTAAAAACCATCGAAAATCTTCTAGCATTTTTCATTAGCGATGGCATACTTACAATAAAAAGTTTTGCTGCTACAATTAAATTTGTTAATCTTATTTGAAAGTCTTGATTATTTAAATGAGAATTTGATATAAATAAAGATTCAATTAATCTATATAAATTTGCTAAATTCTTATTTGCATACATGGGACCACGTTTTTCAAACTGTACCATATACTTAATAAACTCGTCTACTTTTTTTGGTTGTTTGGATTTTAGTTTTAAATAATCTGTAAAAAATTCTGAGTAATAAGCTCTTAATTTAGGCAGGAATACTTGAACAAATTTTGGTAAATTTCTTCCTGCGATTAAATGCATACACTCATGCATAGTCGTTGATGTTATCTCATTATTTGATGAACTTCCAAAAACAGTTGCACTATTATCAATTATCACAATGACCTTTTTATCTTCAATAGTATAAAAAGCCATAATAAATTTATGTGCCCCTTTTGTTAATTTATGTTTAATAAACGATAAAATATTCTTACTTTTATAGCATGGTATAATAATATCCTTTTCAACTAACTTTTGAACTTCAGGAAATATATGTTTCCCCTTTGACGATTTTTTAAATGCAAGTATAAATTTCTCTTTTAATTTATTGGATGAATAAAAAGTTATACCATCTATATTATAAGCAGGATCAAGACCAATAGGTGGTGCAAATAACTCATCTAAATATTTATCCATTAATTTATTACTCCTTAAAAAATTCTAAAGTATCTACAAAACCTACATGATCATTATAGTTGTCTTTAACAGCTTTCATAATATCTCTATTATTAAATCCAACTTCAATATCTGTATTCATATTAACAATATCTGACATTTCATTCGTAAGGTTACTATATCGTTTTGTATCTATCATTACAGGTGGATCATATTTTCTTACATACATACAGCATGCAGCCGAAAGAGCAATATCATCTGTACAACCAGTATCAGCTTCTACTTTCCCGCTTGTTTTACTGACAAGACCAGTTAACTCAAGAGCAAGTCTTTGTGATTTAATTGACTCAGGATATTGTGTAAAGTATGAATAAAGAGCATCAATCATTAAAGGTCTTGTTTTAGAATTAGTTGATAGCCCAGGAATATATGTATTTTTTCCCCTTTTTTCTTTATAGAGCATGTAAGAATATTCACTTGCATTTAAATGTTCAACAACTTGATTACCATATGAATTTGATTCTACAACAATCAAACCAGGGAATTCTGTTGAAGCAACTTTAACAACTTTAACAAAATCAAGAACTTTACATTTACCTTGATATTCCCATACTTGTTCAAGGGTCTCATAATCAAAAACGGAAATAGCTGATTTATCAGATCCATGTTCAGGAGCTGTATCAACTCCTATTATATAATATCTGTCTTTAACTGGTTGAGAGAATTTCCAAATTTCCCCATTATAAAGTTTAATTTTTTCAATAGGTTCTACACAAGCATTTTGCATTGCCTCAACTGTATCAGATTCAAAAAATGACCCCTCTGTTGGCAAGAATTTTAATTCCAACTCTTGAGCGATTTTTTTCATATCATAATCAAAAAGAGCACATTGTGTATTATACCAGTCAGGATCATTTGCTAACTCAGGAATCATTTTCCAGTGAATTACAAATGGTTTAAAAATATCATCATTAGAAATCGACTTAAGATATCTTTCAAAATACCATTGACCAATACCAACAGTTTTATTGGGTGTTGAAAGAACAATAGTACCAAATGGAATACCAAATTTTTTCGCCTGCATTTGATTAGTGCTAAGTGCTGGCACAAGTGAAGTCCAAGCAGAACTTATATAATTAACAAATGCTGCTTCATCAATTACCAAAAAAGTGATAGCTTTACCACGAAGAGTTTTATCAGGAGCATTTGGATTCACAGGTGATGCATAAACTTTACTTCCATTTGTTAAAATAAATGACCGTTCAGTTCTTTTTGCAAAACCACGACCTAATAAACCACCAAGAGGTTTCATCCAATCAGGTAATTTTTCAACCATACCCCTTATAACTCTTGCAAAATCAGTAGCTTCAGCTCCATCTTTTGAAATAATCCCAATGACAACATTATTATAAAAAACTGTTAACCATGCTGCATATGCTTGGATAATCGTCGATATACCTATTTGTCTGCTCTTTAGGACCAAAGCATATTTCCATTGTTCGATAACATCAATTAATTCTGTTTGTTTTGCATATGGTGTAAGAAGTACATCTTTACCTGGCAATTCTATATAAATATATGTTCGACAAAAATACTCGAATTGTGCTCTACATTTTAGAAATTCCGCAACATATTTATTGGCTAATGATTTCAATTGGAATGGTTTTTTTGCCATATATATTATATTCCTTTATTATTTGTTCTAAAAAAGATTCTTTATGTTAGTGTCCTATTTGATCTAATTAAAAATATAACTGCTGATGTTTCCCAGTCTTTTACTTTATTAAATCGTATTTCACTTGTTTTGAGAATATATCTTCCTGCTAGTTGGTTTGAATCTACTGAAGGAGATGTTACTTCTACTGATTCTCCAACACTCATCAAATTTAATATTTTAATACTTCGTTCAATAACAATAGACATATCACTTATATTACTAATTTTTTTGGAATCATTTGCATTAATAAATGTTTGCGTTAATTCATATCCTGTTTGATCTTTATAAATAGTCTTTCTGGTATCACTTGTGATGGCTGATTTGTCAAAAAATATTTGATCGCTTTTTGAGATCAATCCATATGTTTTTGTGAATGTTTCTAGATCAATGGTTAACATTTGTTCTAATCTGTCACGTGGTTTTACAACATATATCATTTGAGGAGCAAGAAAAGCGAAAACAGAGTTACCGTGATAATTTGTATTAATATCACGTATTGTATAATAATGTTTTCCATCATTACATTTTTCAAATACTTTTTCATTATTGACATCCATTGCTAATTGATATACTGTAAATGTTTGAGCTTGTTTCATTTTGTTTGTTAAATTTTTAATATAAACTACATTATCATAAGAACAATAGAATGCAGGCAAACCTTCAAATATGCCAAAAGTTCTATTAATATAATGTAGATTTTTATATAAGGTACTTGGAGGCACTAAAATCTGATCTATTTTTCTTGCATTTTGATTATTAGTATCATATTTTACTGTTGCTTCTGTTTTTGTTATTAAATCATCAATTGCAGATTTAACAGTATTGCCTTGGTAAATGTTATTAACATAGGTATTCATCGTTTTATAAGCTTTTCTGGCAACTGCACTAATTGTAATTGGGATTCTTTCTTTTTGAACTTTATCTGGGATTTGTACTTCTTCAATCATTTGCATATCAGAGGTCAAATACATTAACTCAAATTCAGTTGACTCTAAAGGATATTGTTCAGTTGCAAGCAGATTAACTGTAACTTTTATTGGATGTTGACCATATATTTTTTGTACTATTATATCATTTGGATCAAGAAAGAATTTCAATATAAAAGTTTGATATGGAAGGTCTATTGACGTAATGATCGTAAATTCCATTAGATCCGGAGTCAAATCTACATTTCCAATTTTTAATACCAATTCATAAGTTCTACTGGGCGACCAATATCTACTTTTTTCTGCCATTTTATTATACCACACTCCTTTTATTTTATTATTTGTTCCAAAAAAAAGTTAACCAAAAAAAAAAATGAGGGACCGAAGTCCCCCACTTCTAAGGATATTAACATGGAAATTATGATGATTGAAGTCTTTCTAAAACTTCATACATCCGTGTGGGAATAACAAGAACGTTTTCCGCAGCATTTTCAAGCATTCTTTTTACATTAAGATTTGGTTCAAAGCTACTATACCTGACAATTGCTAAAAACATTTGCCATGCTGAAGGTAAAGGTAACCCCTCACCTTCAGATTCTACGTTCATTTCACCTAACATAGCTGAGATTTCTTCTCTACGCTTTTTACCAATTTTTTCAATAACATCAAGAGTGCCAAGCATTTGATCTTCAGTTAATGTACTGTTAAAACTGTTGGATATCATTTCAAGAATACTTCCTGAAAATACTTGCATATAGGATGCAACTGCTGATGCCATTTCAGTATTTGAATTAGCAATATGAACTTGTCTCATTTCTCCTAGTTTGAATCCGAATACAACTCTCCCGGCGTTTACATATGTTGAAATACCAAAAGATAAGGTTGCAGCTTTGGTACCATCATAGCTATTTTGAACAATCATAACTGGAAGCACATCTCCTACATTTGGTATATGTTGACAACTCTGAATGATTAATTCGGTTCTCATTTTTGTAAGATCATAACTTAAAATTGTATTCTCATTTAAAACCGGCATGCCAACTTCTTGGACAGCAGCTCGTATTCTTTGATTTAAAACATCATGACCCATGAACTGATAATAATCAGAAACGATGCCGCAATATAGATAACCATCATCCGATTCAGATTTTCTCGTAAATATTGCAATTATTGGTAATGGGAGTCCATCTGTATCATGTTTTAAATTAGATGCTTCATTAGTAAACATTGGTGCAAGCTGTCTATAAACAACTTCAGAATATCTATCAGCATATTTATAATATCCCTTGTATGCTAGAGATTCCAGACCCATCATTTCCGCTCTTTCGCTAAATGGTGTTCGCATTTTATTCGCCTCCTTTCATTGTCAATTATTATATTCTCTTAACATAGAATCTCAAATAAATATTACGCCCGTCAAAATTAAATTTTTTATCAATATTTACTACTTCAAATCTTTTTTCAAGCTCCCAAAACATCTTTGCTCTTAGAGGAGTCCAAATTGAAGCATGCGGACATGATGGTTCATTTAACAATTCGGTTGTTAACTCAATATTCCATCCTTCAAAACTGTCATACTTATCATAGTCATTCTTTTCAAATCGTGTTTCTTCCTCAAGAATTTTTTGAGCCAAAACTTCATAATTTGGTACTATAACATCAACCATAGAATCCCTTCTTGTAATCGTTGACACCAAATATATAAAATAATTTAATTGTGTGAAAGATATGTGCTCAAGGAATCTATATATTGTAATATGATCAAATTGAAGTATAGTTCTTTCCATAAATTCAAATATATCTATATTACAAAATGCTTGTTTAGAAGTTCTGTTTTGATTATTTGACCAATTAAATACATCTGTTTCAATAGATATTGGTTTAGTTTCTGAATAATATGATGTATCAATATTTAAAGTATAGACTGGATTTATTTCCTCGTCGTCATCATATATAGTTTTTAGTGGAAACATCTTGCCGCCTGCTATATTTAATGTTAGCATTATTAAATCCTCACATTCTCGAACGTGATACTTTTTGTAAATGGTTCGATATAAAATTTGAAATATCTTTCACGATCAATGTCTTCAGTATCCATTATTCTTAAAGTTGAAGGGGAAATTTCAATTTCACCATACCCTTTTAAAAATATTGCTAATTTATTATTTTTTGTTGGTATGCCAAATAACTCTGGATCTTGTGAATTAAAAACTTCATCCCTTATTTTTTGTAAATGATGAAACATTCGGTCTTTGCTAAAATCTGATAGTTTGCACAACCGAATATATATTTTATCCATTTTTTTATATCTATGTGAGATTCCTTTAATAGAAACCTCAAAATTATTATCAATTGCGATATATTTTCTTCTATCAATTGATGCGATAAATTTTTGATAACTCTTTCTTCTTTCTAATGGAATGTGACCAATATTTGTATGTTGAAGTAATCTTGTAAGAATCATTCCATCATATTGTCTAATTACAATTTCATCTTCTTTAATATTATTTTTTAATATATAATCATCAATGACTGCTTCTGTTGTAGTTCTTAATAGAGATGTTATTCTTGGATTATCACGCATCATTTGACCAATTTTTATATTTCTTCCCAATTTATCCTCTGGATCTATGCCTTCTAAATTAAAACCTAAGTTGCTCATAATCGTATAATGACACGCTTTAATATCATATAAGTGTAAATCTCTTAATATTAATCTTAAGTTTTTATTTATTTCCATAATTAAAGTTTTGTGACTAACCTGTTAGACTTATGTATCTAACAGGTTGCCACTATAAACCCCTTATGATAAAGTGTCGATAATCACATTATCAATTTGAAGATGATGATTAATATCTTCAATGCTACCTTGTTTTTCTATCAACCATTTAACAGCATCCAGTTTTGTTGTTAAATTCTCTGATTTTGCGCTTTGTTTATAGCGTAATTGTAGAGCTTCAAAATCTAATGTTTCTGCCAATTTGACTCTTGGTATTGTTGAATCTGCAGGCAATATAGTAATTTCAGTATCACTTTTCTTTACCCGAGAAACTTCATATGGAATAAGTAGATCATCAATATCGTTACAAAATACAGTGATTAACCCTTTGCGGACTCCATAGCTTTTTATGAAAACTCCATTACCCAAATCATATATTATTCTGAAACCGTTATTATAAATTTGCATATCTATCGCTGGAAGGTTTAAAACAGGAACCACATGGGCATCATCGAAGACAACCATCTTGCATTTTTCTTCCCCTTCATTATTTGTATTAACCACAATAACAATAAGTTGTTCATTTGGATCAACTCCTTGAATAGATACAGTGGGTTTTCTTAAATTTGGAAAATTATCAACATTTCCATCGAACCAGTCTGATAAAGACACGATTCCGATTTTATCATTGCTTTGTTCTTCAGTTTGTTCCTCAGTAGTTGTAGATTCAAGATCAGGGATATCGAGATCAGTTGCAGAAAATACGCTCTCCTGTACTTGTCCTTCTTTAACCATTTGTGATAAATTTTCTGACATAATATAAAATTCTCCTTTGTCTTTTTTTATTCTTTCCACTTGCGGCCATCTCGTTCTGGGTCTGGTCTCCATTCATATGGATTTAGATCCGAAAAAGTTTCTAAAGCGGCGCCGGCCAACGCCATAACTTTTATTAATTCTGCATATGCTTCATATGGTGTTGAACCTTCTTCCATTTCTTTACAGTCGTTTAACCAAGGCGGAAATGACCTTTTCCAAGGACCACAATATGCAGCTTTTGCTCTTCTTAAATATTCTTCAATAAACTCAAGAAAACTTGCAAAGTTTAAAGATTTTATATCCGAATATTTACCAAAGCAACACCTTTGATACTCTCTTTCTTTTTTATATATTTCTATAACTTTTTCTTCGCTCATATTCATATGAGTACCTCACTTATTTTGTTTTGAAGTGTTTCTATAAATAATGTTCTTGCTTCTGGAGTATTTCCATGTTTTGAATGTAATTCTTTTGGTAAATCTATAACACCAAGATTAGAAAATATGTTCTTAACAGTCTTAGGAAGTTTCACATAAGGAAATGTAGAAACAAGCTTATATGGCTGTGAAGAAAAACATTTCTTTAATCTTCCTGGTTTTGTACCAGATATAAACATAACATGAGAGCCATAATCTCTAAAAGTAACATATTTATATTTTGTTACTCTATATCTACACATTAATATAGCATACTGATGTTCTGCATATTTTGGTACGTGTGGCTTTTTTGGCCAAAATTTCTTTTTATCTTTTCTTGAAATTAAAAACCAATCCCTCCAGTCATTAAATTTTATTTCATAATAACTAGATGGAAATTTTATTATGTCACCACGTTTCCACATTGTTAAGGTATCTTCAATTGGTTCTTTAACACACTTA
>JAFCCM010000026.1 GCA_017610225.1 Candidatus Aenigmatarchaeota archaeon
TTCTCCAGTTTTTGGATCTTCTCTTAACTCTTCTACTTTACACAAAAGAGGATATCTTTTTTGATAATCCTTAAGACCGTATTTCCGATTTTCACTCATTTTCTTTCTAGTTTCTTCAGAAACAAATTGTCCTTTACTACTTTTTCTCATTTTTTCCAAAGACTCTTCAGAAAAACAATTAAATTTTCCCTTGTTCCAAGTAATTTTTCCTTTACCAGCCTCACTCATTTTTTTCCCAATTTTTGGACACATACTACAATTTTTCTCACAACACCACTTCCCATTTTTCATGTGATAGTGGGCTTCTTTTCCACAACCATAATCACAAATATTTTCAGATTTTTCAATATATTTTAAATTAAAATGAATTTGTTTTTTACCTCTTTCTCTATTTTTTATTCTTGATATTGAACATTTTCCATAATAACTTTCACAACACCACTTCCCATTTTTAAGTTGATAATGAGCTTCTTTTCCGCAACCATAATCACAAACGTGACCAGAATTTTCAACATATTTTGGTTTAAATGTGTTTTTATATTTTCTTCCTTTTGTTTTTATTCCAGTTTCTTTTTTTATAACTGGGCAACTTTGCCAGTATTTTTCACAACACCACTTTTTATTTTTTAATTGATATTTAGCTTCTTTTCCACAACCATAATCACAAATATGAATCATTATATTTTCCCCAGTTTAAATAAAGTTCTAATTTTTATAATTTGTTCATATATTTTAAAAAAGATTCTGAATAATTTTAAGGTATTATAACTTATTGTAGCTAAAATTTATTTCAAGTTTTTCAACAATCATGGGGTAAATTCCAAAGAAAGTTTTTAGAATTTTACCCCATTCATATAACACTTATAAAAAGTTAATCTTCTTATTTCACTTTTATTTCAGGTTTAAAATAAACATTAAAAATATCATCAAACAAAACAGGAATCTTTTCATGAAATTCTTTTAATAATGATAACATAATTTCTCTTATTTGTGGATGAGCAGCTTTTGAACATCTTAAATTTAAAATATGCCTCCATTCTCGAATATTACATGTCGTTACAATTTCTGTTTTTAATGAATTAGGAAGAATTGAACGAGCTTGTTGTGGAGACCAACCATTATTTAACAGTTGTATGTAAGCTGTTTCTAAATGTAGTAGATTACGACCCCAAATATTGTCGGCAGATGATTTAAACTGATGCTTAAAGTTGTATTCTCCAGGCTCAATATCAACCCAGGGAGGAATAATAAAAGTAACTCCTCCACTATAATTACAATATCGTGTACTCTCTTGAGAGTACACGGCGAGTCTATGCCGAACAAGCTCATGCGTCACGCCTCTATCACAAATAAATCTAACTGAAATATTCTCATGTTCAATAACAGAATGATGCCCACTATTAACTATCCTTTTAACAAACTTTTTAGCACTATCATCTGTTATTAATTTTTCACTTTTGTAACATGTTCTTCCTGCGATTTCAATATTCTTTAAAATTTCTTCACCATTAATCTTTGTTAAAATTTCATGACTTGGTTTTATTAAATTCACTTTTATTCCTCACTTTTATTTTTTTTAAATTTTAATATCTCTGTTTTCTTTTCTTTTCTTAAAATACAATATACTTCTCCATATTTAAGAACCTTATAAACTTTTCCTTCAGAAAGCATGTCTTGGCCTCCATGTTGAGAAAATGCTATAATATCATCTTTTTTAATATCAAGATTTTCTGCAATTGAAATAACTTTTCCTCTTAAAAAAGATTCAGGAAAAGCATTATCTGGTATTACTATTCCACTTTCTGTTACATTATTTTTAGGCATTACTTCTACTATTACATTTTCACCAACTGATATCATTTGCATAATATTCTCCTTTTTTTTAATTTAATTCTTGTTCATATTTTATAGCTTTTATTGCTCGATTTCTTTTAATTCTTTTTTTAGTACTTGGTTTTTCGAAATACATTCTATCTTGAACTTCTTTTAATATTCCACTTTTTAAAACTTTTTTTTTAAAACGTCGGATTAAATTATCACCATTTTCATAAGCACGAAGTTTTACATAAATACTTTTTTCATAGAATTTATTTTGATTAAAATGTTCCATAATAAACTTAATCTCTCCTTTTGTTAAATAAAATTATAAATTATATGATCTCTACTTGAAAAATTAAATCGAAGTTTTTCAGCAATATCAAAAACTTCAGATGCATTTTTTAATAATTCTTCTCTTGTAATTCCTTTAACCATTAAATAGACTCTTTGATTAATATTAAGTTCTTCTACAAATTCTAAATATTCTTCTATAAGATCTCTTTTTTCATAAACTATTTTAAAATAAACATTTGAGATTTTAGATAATTTTTTACTTTTTTCTATTTCAATTTTTAAATCATCCTCTGCGAAAATTTTTGGTGAATATGAATATTTAACTTTTTTACTTGGATTAACTTTTTCTATAAGTTTTAAAAGATTAAAACCATTAGATTCAATATTAGCAGATGAATAATTTAACATATTTAAAAGTTTCAATGTATCATTAAAATGATTTTTAATAGTAGGTTCTCCACCAGTAATCATTGGAATTGTTTTTTCTTCATCTAAAATTTTTTGAAGATCCACTATTCTATATTTAGCTTCTTGTTGAATTCTCATTTTTAAAAGTGTATCACACCATTTACATTTTTTATTACAATATTTAAATCGAAATAAAGAAACTCTTTTTCCTGAATCCACCCCCTCTCCTTGAAATGTATTTCTGTAGCATTCAATTAGTTTTACTGTTTCTAGCATTTTAATTAATCTCCTTTAATTTTATATTTTGTTCTTAATTTATAATTTTTATTCTTTCCTTTTTACCGAGTATTGAGTCTATCCAATAACTTGAACAACATCAATTTCCATTTTGATAATGAGCTTCTTTTCCGCAACCATAATCACAAATATGAATAATCATTTTTTATCCTTAATTAAAACTCAAGAATTTTTGTTGGTATACTTATTAATGGTTCAAGAAACTGATTAACTCGATCTGACCAATGAAATCTCATCATTGCTTTCATATCTGAAATATAATAATTTGGAAGTTTTAACTCAGAATCTGGAATACATATTACTTCTAATTTTTTCCCTTTAGTTATAAATTCTTTCTCATAATTCATTATAACTTTACTTGGTGCTTTATCATAATCAACGCCAAGAATTTTAAATAAATATCCTCTATCTCCAGTAGTAAAAGCTTCATACTCTAACAAATTAAAATTTTGACACGCTATCACATTTTGAGGGATTTTTTTATACTCTTTCAAATTTTTTCCCCAGCCAGCGGGTTTCCCAATTTCTTTCTTACCAGAATTTATAGCTTTACTAATTTCTTTTCCTTTTCTTTCAACAAATTCATTAACTTTATTTATTGAAAAAATTTGAGATTTTAATATTATTTCAAGTAGTTCATTTAGATATTCTTTTGTTAAAGTTGAAAAATCTGATCTTTTCGTTGAGATTCCCATGGAAATTATTTTATCCATTTTTTGTCCTTCATTTTCTATTACCCATATTGCATACTGTTTTTTTTGTAAAAATAAACCAGTTTTTATTATTAGTTCATTTTTTAAATCCAATCTATTTCTATCTAAAGGAACATTATGTTTTTCAACTATTTTTTGAACTATATCTTTATTTAAATAATTTTGAATTTGATCACAATATTTATGAATATCCTCTATTATTTCTATATCTGATTTATTTTTATCTAAAAGATCATCAAGAGTAATAAATAAACTATCAGTATCTCCAGTAATTACATATTTTGTATCTCTTGTCAAATCTCCATACATTTCAGATTTACTCAATGGAATAATTTCTTTCTTTTTTCTAGTTTTTAATTCTTCTGTAAAATTGTTTCCATATATAATACTTTTTTTAATAGCTTCTTGACCACATAATGTTATAGTTCTTGCCAAATCTATATCAAAGAATCTAAAAACATTATTGCCAAGAATACCATAGATGGTATTAGCAAAAATTTTGTAAGACATTTGACGAGTATTATACATAGTCTCTAAATCTTTATTTTTGCTTATTTTACAATCAAACATCTTCTTTTTATAAATTTTTCGACTGCTCAATAAACCTTTAAGAATATCTCCATAAAAAGAAAATTCTTTATCATGAGGTAAAAAGAAACATCCGGAAACAGTTGAAATTAAATTCTGATCTTTAACTTTTTTAATAAAATCTTCTTTAGATATTTTTATTACTTCTTTAGAAAAAGAAGGATCTAAAATAATTTCAAATTCATTTGGTAATTTATCTATGTCATATGTAAATTCATAACCTAAAGATGTATCTTTAAATTTCATCACAAAAGAGTTTAATCCAATATTATATGTAAGAATATTTGAAGGATATAGAGAAGTAAAATCAAAATCAACAATATATTTATGAACACCTCTTCTTGGTTCTTTAACATATGCACCTTCAAATTTTTTTCCTTTTGAATGAATATCTGCATTTTTTGAAGATAATCCTTTTTCTTTCATATATGCTACAATTAAAGAATCTAACATTCCCATTGGACTTGAAGATCCTTTAAAACAATTTTTACTAATTATTTTAACTTCATTTTGTAGACTAATATGTTTTAATTTATTTTCTAAATCAACAAGGAGTTCAACATCTCTTCTATTATATCTAATATATTGATTAATATTTGTTTCATATAATTCATTAAAATCTTTACCAGAATCTAATTTTTCTTTATTTAATTCTAATTTTCCAATTGTTCCAAGTTTATAATTTTCTTTTTTTGTAAAAGTATATGTTTTATAAAGAATAAGTTGATCTAATATTGTAAAACCATAAATGTCACATATTCCATACATTGAATTAAAATAACATTCATTAAAGGGTGATATAGAATTTTGACTAATTCCAATTTTTTTACATCTATTATATATGTAAGGAAGATCAAAACCATTTGAATGCCATCCTGTTACTATATCAGGATTTAATTTTTTAAGATCTTTTATAAAATTATTAACTAATTCTTTTTCTGTTTGACATATAATAACTTCACCATTTAATTTATCTATTTCAATTGTATTTTTATTCTTTTTTCCTAATAAAGATTTTGGATCAATAACATAAGTTATACATTTTTTATGATAATTATAAGAAATTAAACATATTGCAGCTTCTGCTTTATCAGGATGGGGAAATCCTTTTTTAGTTGAATATAATTCAATATCATGATATAAAATATTTAAATCTTTAATTGGTGCTTCTTCTTTATTTTTAATATAATAATCAATAGCATGTTTTGTTGTTATTTTTAAATCACCTTCATAAGTTCTTTCAGGATCTAATTTAATTTTATCTCGATACGGAACTGAAGCTTGTTCTAATTCTTTATAAGATACAATCTTTTTTGGAGAAATTTTTTTTGGAGCAAAATAAGCAACATAATTATCATTTTCTTTATGATAAATTTTTTTATTATTAACATCTCGAAAAATATATAACACTTCTCTTTTTTTATTTAAAAATTGAATATCTACTAATCTATATTTATTAGTATAAAATTTCTCTGGAATTTTATAATAATAAATACCTTTTTTTCCAGATGTTTTATTTGATGATATTGTTTTAGTTGTTTTATTTCCTGTTAGGGATTTAGCAACTTGAGCTAAGTCTGATTCAAATATTGGTTCATATGATCTATCACGATTTACAAAACTGGGATGAACTGTTACAAAAATATTATATATTTTATTTTTATAACTCCATTTGAAAAAGTTTCCTCTTTTCTTAGTTACACCAACATTGCCCATTTCAAAATATCCTGCTTTGAAAGCATTCATTGGACTCGCACCCATAAGAACTATTAATTTTGGATTACATTGTTCAATAATATTAAAACAATTTTCTTTACATAGATTAATAGTTTCTTTAGATGGATTTCCAGTGGTTCCATCTTTCAATATAGTTTGACATAATACAACATTAGTTAGTAAATAATTTAATTTATTTAATTTAAATTTTTCAAAATATTTACGAAAAGTTTTGCCACTTTTGCCTATTAAAGGTTGACCTTTTTTAACCTCATCCTTGCCTGGATTTTCAGCTATAAAAATTACATCAACTTTAGATAAATCTTTTTCACAATTAGTTTCTAAAATACATGAAGGAAATTCAAGTAATTCACATGCTGAACAATTAGCAAAAGAACTTTTTATTGAAATCATATATATCCTTTTTATTGTTTTATTATTGAAAAGTTTTCTTCTATAAAATCTTTAAGTTTAATTTTTTGTTTCTTTTTTTTCTTTTTTAATTTAACTTTTTTTAATTTTTCTAATCCAAGAGTATTATAAATTGATTCTTTTTCTGGAGATTTTTCTATAATATCACAAAAAAGAGAAATATCATCATTTTTAAGTAAAGGTATTTTATCTCTTAGTTTTTTAAAAAGAACTTCTTTATGTCGATAAGGAAAATAAACAATATCTCTTTGATTTATTTTAAAATTAATTACTGTTTCTTTAATAAAAATAAATAATTCTTCCTTAGAAATATATCTTAAATTAATATTATTAAAATAAGTATTCAAATAATGATTTAAAGGACCATTTTTTAAAAACATTTTAATAACATAAGTATGATTAATAGGAGAATTATATTTTAAAATATCTACATCTTTTGTGGCTTTTGGTAATGGTGATTTTTTAGACCCATCAAAAAGCCAAGAATTGAATACTTTATATGGAGATAATGCCACAATTTATATTCCTTTCATAATTTGAGAAATATTTTTATAAAAATCATCAACTTTATTTTGACATAAAAGTTTTGGAACTTCTAATTCTCTACCAAGACATATAGTTAAAGTATCTTTAAGTTCATCAAGATCATCATATAAATATTCTCTTGGGAGAATTTCTGGAAAACATAATTTATTAGGAGCTATCGGTATTGTATTATTTATAATTGCTTCCATAACACTATAACCAAAAGTATCTTCTTTAGAAGTTATTAATAAAACTTTTCCTTGACTTAAAAATTTATAATAATCTTTCCAATTATTAACATTTTTTCTGATAATTTTTCCAAATTCTTTTTCAATTTTATCTTCTATTAGTTTTGTAATTTTTTGATTATTTGGTCTTGCAACTGAAATAATATCATAAATTTTATTTTCTTTAAAAGTTTCAAATGGTGGAGTTGGAAGTGTGGTAATTATAATATTTTTCCAATTTAATTTTTTCAAATGATAATCACTTCCTACAAAAACTTTATCAAACATTTTTGCATTATAACTTTCAATACCAAATTTTGAATGACTAACTTTTTCAAAATAATCACCATAATTTAAACTTGTAGCATGACAAAAAGCAAAACATTTTTTTGGTTTTTTATGATATAAAATATTACTAAATAATCCTGGAAAAGAAATATCACTTAAAAATAAAATATCATTATCTTGAAGTTTTAATTCATTATATTCTTTTATTTGTTCACATTCAAACTCAATAGATTTTTCAATTGGAGAAAACATTTCATATTCTCCTCTTGATTTTTTAAATATTTTAGATTCAGTATATTTTTTTCCTATAACTAAAACTTCATCAAAATACTTTTGAAATTGTTTAGGAAATTCAGAAATCCAAAATTCAGAATATCTCATTGTTACTGGAAATTGTGGTACAAAAATTAATCTATTCATTTTTATTTTCCAATCTATTTGATATAGAATTAAATTCAATTTTTAATTTGTTAAAAAATTTTATCATTTTTCTAATTACAAAATATCTTTTATTTTTATTTAATAAGAAACATTTTAAACAAATTTGATGACCATCTGGAATTTGGGCTATAACAGACTCACTAGATAACATTCCACATCTTTTACAAATATTATTTTTGATATATGATACAGTTGCCATTTTTAAACTTTCCTTTTTTATAAGATTAACGCGAGAAAACCTCGTGCCCTTGTGGCCGAGGTAATTCACTTAACATTCTAGTCTTTTTGTGATAATTCAGTCTTCCAACTTCCAAAGTTTTTCAAGTATTGTGAAAATATAACTTGGTGCTCCTTTTTTGAGCAAAAATTGAGAATCATATCTATTACTCAAATTATAATGATTTTTTTCATCTGAAATTAAATCCATATTTAAACCCTTTTATTATAAATTGGTTATGTTGAATATAAAACTTTCTGTTAATAATTTTAAATAATCCATTTATTATAACCTTCAAAAAATACATACTTTTTATCATATTTCCATAAACTTTTCTGACTTGGATAAACTTTATTTAATAACTCTTCTTTTTTCTCCCATTCTTTTAACTTATGTATATATGGTGCATTCATATTAGTATTATAAAAAATTACATTCAATCTTTGTCTTAAAAGTTGTTCTCCAATGGCTCCCCATTTTCGATGTTTTGGGTGAATTTCATAAACAGGATCTGGAAAATATAAAGTTGAATCAGGATTTATAAAAGATTCAGGAATAGTATTTAAAAAAAGTTGAATTTTAATTTCTGTGTGTTCTTTTAATTTAAGAGCTTCTTCTCTTCTTTTTTGATCAATCTCACCTACATAAATAATAGATGGATTTTCTTTTGTTAAAATTTCATAATTTCCAATAATTTCATCATCAGGATGAGGTACAATAATAACGTGACCTTTAAAAATTTCTTGTTTTGGTATTTCCATAATTTTATATTCTCCTTTTTATTTTTATTGTTTGTTCTAAATAATTTAAAAAATATCTTAAAAAAATTTAAAAATGATTATTCTATATATATTAATTTATGAATAAGAAAAAATATTTGGATAATTTTTTTATAACAATGAACAAATATAATATAAAAGGAGATACTATAAAAACACCACGAGATAAATATTTAAATGATCCTTATTATAATTCACTTGTAAATACTTTAGTGAAATATTTACAATAAATTCCCAGAGAAAGCCAGGAAGCTTTAGCACCTGGAACGTTCACTTTAAAACATTAGAATAAAAATGAAAAATAAATTGTTAATATAACACAAATTAAAGGAGAAAGTAAAAATGAAAACAAAACCATGTGAAAAAGAAAAAGTAACAATAGGAGATTTAGAAGGAGTGTGTGGGTGTAATAAAATTGCGTGCCCAAAAGAGATAGCGACTAAATTGATTAAAGATCGTCAGCTTTATGGGAACCGTATGGGAATTAATGATGATTTATGTAATACAAATTTAATATCCAAGAATTATTCACCAATGTTTATACGAAAATATAATGCAAGTATTTTGTCAAACTGGCCGCTTTATGTAAGTATGATCTGTGATGAGGATATTTCAGATATTGATCATGTTGTTAATGGTGCATTAAAAGCTTTTAATGAAGCTGGGCTTGTTGAAAATAATATGCAGAATATGAGAAATCTAACTGGAATTATTTCTGAGACATTATCTAAATATTATAACAATAAAAAAGAAAATTGTGTAGAAGGAATCGCAGTTATACTTGCGATTGATAAAGCTTTCATAAGCTCGCTCACTGGCGATTACATGTCACATTTCATGTGCAGATTCGAACTGTACTCAATTTTGAACATAATGCCTCATATTTAATGTTTATGTTTTATGCAATCTCCTTATAAAGTATGAACAAATATTAAAACTTTATAAGGAGATTAACAAAAATGGTAGAAAATATTTCTAATGAAAAACATATTTGTGATTATGGTTGTGGACAAGAAGCTCATTATCAATTCAAAAGTGGAAAATGGTGTTGTTCAAAATCTCAAAATTCTTGTCCATCAAAAAAAGAAAGATGCAGAATTGCTGCGACCGGAGTAAAACATAAACTTGCTTTACCAATAGAAACTAATAAAATTTGTTCATTTGGATGCGGACAACGGGCAAAATTTAAATATAAAAGTGGAGCATATTGTTGTTCAGATGATTGGCATAGATGTCCCGCTAAACATGAAGAACTTTCTCAAAGAAGTACAAAAATTTGGTCAGATTTAGATCTAAGAAAAAGATTAAGTAAAAATCAAAGAAGAGATTTATTTGCAGTTGCAATACCGGTTTTAGAAAATGATAAAAAATGTTTTTATTGTGGAGAAAAAGCTAATTTTTGGTTTAAAACAAATGATAAATATTGTTGTGCTGATAGAATAGAACGATGCCCATCTATGAGAAAAGAAATATCTATCAGAAGTAAAAAATTATGGAAAGATGAAAATTTTAGAAAAAAAGTAATGGAATCTCAAGATTATAAAGATCCTGAAAGAAGAAAGAAAATAGGGGAAGCAAATAAAAAATGGGCAAAAAATAATCCAGAAAAATGTAAAGAAAGAGCAATAAAATCAGCTAAAACAAAGGGCCCTTGGACAGAAGAAGAAAGAGAAAAATTTAGAAAAAGGTTACTCGGAAAAACAAGAATTGAATTATATGGTAAAGAAAAAGCTGAAAAAATAAGGTTTGCAATTTATGTTAAAGTGGTAGGAAGAAAAAGAAAATTCCCAATGTCTGCAGAAACTCGAAAGAAGATGTCCAATGCAAAAAAAGAACATTGGAAAGATCCAAATAGTTCATATAATTCAAAACAATTCAGAGATAAAAAATCAGAAGAATCTAAAAAATGTTGGATGGATCCAGAATATAGTAAAAAAATACAAAAAGGTCTTCATAATAGTCCTAACAAATTAGAAAGTTTATTAATAAAAATTTTTAAAGATTTAAATTTAAATTATGAATTTGTTGGTGATTGGTCATTAAATATAGGTGGACGAAATCCAGATTTTGTAAATTATGAATCGAAAAAATTAATAGAACATTTTGGTGTATATTATCATGATACAATTGTTAAATTATCAAGAGAAAAACATGAAAAAGAAAGAATAGAACATTTTAAAAAATATGGTTATAAAACTCTTATTATATGGGAAAATGAATGGCAAAATATTGAAAAAATGAAAAAGAAAATCTTAAAATTCAATTTAGATAAAATATAGAAAGGAAATGTAAAATAATGTCATATAAAATAAAAGAAATTAAAATGTTTAAATGTAAAAAATGTAATAAAATATATGAAGATTTAAAAACTGCAGAAAATTGTTTTAATAAACATGCTATTTCTGATAATTTAGAAATTATAAAAACTATTTGGAATTCTTCTTTTAATTTAAGATTCCCCGGAGAAATATTTATTCAAGATAAAAGTTTTTCTGGAATTTTAGCTCAATATAAATTAATTGATAGTGGAGCTATTGAATTTAAAAAGGAGAATTAAATGAACTACGAAGAATTTTTAATCGATAATAATATAATCAAAAAAGGTCATTTCTTTCTATCATCAGGTCAACATTCTGATACATATATTAACAAAGATTCAATTTTTTGTAACCCATATGTATTTCATAAAATTGTTCATAAAATTGCTAAATTAACAATTTCATTTAAATATGATATAATCACAGGTCCAGCAGTTGCTGGTGCTATTTTAGCTGCTCCAGTTTCAATCATTCTTAGTAATAAAAAATTTGTATATCCAGAAAAATTTAAATCAAATGATAATATTGATTACATGTGTTTTAGACGTGGATATGATAAAATTATTAAAAACCAAAAAATTTTAATTATTGAAGATATAATTACAACTGGTTCTTCAGTTATTAAAACTATGAATTCTATTTGTAATTTAGGTGGATCTGTTGCAGGAATTATTTGTATCTGGAATAGAACTAATTGGAAACCTGATAATAATATTAAAATTGAATCTATTATCAATAAACAAGTTGAATCCTGGGTTAAAAATGAATGTCCTTTATGTTCAAAAAATATTCCTTTAACTGACCCTAAAAAATAAATTTTTAAATTCAATGTGAATTAATTAAGGAGATTATTGTGATAGATTTTCAAAAAGATCCAAGTGATGAATGTAAAAATTTTGTTATTCCTGGTGTTCAACATAAATATGAACCTACAGTTTTGATTTTAACTACAAATAAATGTTTTCAATATTGTACACATTGTTTTAGAAAAAGAAATTTTGATAAGGATGAAGAAATTTGTAAAGATGAAAATTATAAAAAAGTTTTTGAATATATAAGTAATCATTCAAAAATTTCAAATATTCTTTTAAGTGGGGGTGACCCATTAACATTACCAACAAAAAAATTAAAATATATTATTGAAAATATTCCCAAAAATATATTAATCAGAATAGGTACAAGAGCTTTAACTTTTAAACCTGAAGCTTTTAATCCTATAATTGATATTTTAAAATCTCGAAATATTCAAATAGTTTCTCATATTAATTCAATTGAGGATTTGCAAAAAGATTCATCAATTAAAATGATTCATAAATTACGTTCTAATGGAATTAATATAAGAAGTCAAACTGTATTTCTTAGAAATATAAATGATACTCCAGAAAAATTAATTAATTTTTATAGATTAATAACAAATCTTGGAATTTTTCCATATTATTTATTTCAATGTCGACCTGTTACAAATAATGAAAAATTTGTAATTCCAATTATTGAAGGTATTAAAATAATTAAAGAAACAAGAAAATATCTTTCTGGGTTGGAAAAAAGTTTTAGATTTATTGCAAGTACAAAATTCGGCAAAATTGAAATTCTTGATTTTGATTCAAAAATAAATATTTTAATATATAAATTTCATCAAAGTAACAATATCAATTTAATTGATAAAGTTTTTTGTCAATATATAAATAAAAATGAAATATGGATTAATCATATAGATTAAAAAAGGAAAAAAATAATGTCAGAAATTCTTAAAAAAATTAAGCAAGATCTTTCAGAAGCAATGAAAAAGGAAATTAAATCAAGAAAACAAGGTTGGGATATAGATTCAAATAGTTTTATAATTAATCAAAAAGAAGTTTCAAGGTTTATTATTAGTATGATTCCTCAATTAGGAATAAAACTTGATAAAGTTTCAGATGAAGATATTATTAAACTTTTAAAAATATATATTAAAAATGAAAAAATGAAATTTTTATATCAAAATAAACATATTAATTCAACTCATATAAAAGGTTTAAATCAAAAAGAAATAAGTAAATTAGAAAAATTAAAACTTTATGAATTAGGAGATACTTTAACTTCTCAAACTATTAAAATAGCAGAGCAATATCTACCTTCAAAAGCTACAAATGGAGAAATTATAAAATGGATTAATTCTAATATTGATTTTTCTACATTCAAAAATAAAATGCAAGCTATGAAACCAATAATATCTTATTTCGGATCAAGAGTAGAAGGAAATAAAGTTAAAAAAATAATAATAGAAAATTATTAACTAAAGGAATAATTATGAAAAAATATTTATTACAACAATATGTTGCATGTTTTGTTTTATGATTCCATTTTTTCTCGGAGAATATTTTTCATTTTTAAAACCTTATGAAAAGATTTTAATGTTTTGGGAAGGAATGGAGTATTATTCATTAAATATTTTTATAAATAAGAAAGGAAAAATATGATAATTAATTCAATACTTGATACTGATTTATATAAACTTACTATGCAACAAGCAGTTTTGCATCAATTTCCTAATACTGAAGTTGAATATAAATTTATCTGCAGGAATGAAAAAATCGATTTCAAACCGTATGTTAATAAAATATCTCAAGAAATTTTAAATCTCCAAAATTTAAAATTAACTCAAGATGAAGAATTATATTTATATTCTTTAAGATTTTTAAAACCTGATTATATTCAATTTTTAAAATTATTTAGATTTAATCCTAATTATATTTTGATCAAAATTGAAAAAAATGGGGAATTAAATATTCGTATAAAAGGTCCTTGGTTATATACAATTTTATTTGAAATTCCTGTTTTGTCTATTATCAGTCAAATTTACAGTATATCTCAATTTTTAATTGTAAATCCAAATAATAACAATAATGATAAAATTCTCGAACAAAAAATTGAACATATAAAAAATTATAACTCAACTCATTCTTATTTACAATTTGCTGATTTTGGAACCCGGAGAAGATTTTCATATCAAGTACAAGATCAAATAATTCAAAAACTTCAATTTAAATTATCTAGCAATTTTATTGGAACGAGTAATGTGTATTTTGCTAAAAAATATGATATAAAACCAATAGGAACAATGGCTCATGAATGGATTCAATCACATCAACAACTTAAATACAGATTAATTGATAGTCAGAAAATGGCTTTTGAAAATTGGGTTAAAGAATATCGCGGAGATTTAGGGATAGCTTTAACAGATACAATTGGGCATACTGAATTTATGAATGATTTTGATTTGTATTTCTGCAAACTTTTTGATGGTGTTCGTCATGATTCTGGAGATCCATTTTTATTCGCAGAAAGAATGATTAAATTTTATGAGAATATGAAAATTAATCCAAAAACAAAAACAATAGTTTTTAGTGATGGGCTTAATTTTCCAAAAATGATTGAACTCCATAAAAAGTTTTACAAACATATAAATGTTTCTTTTGGAATAGGAACCAATTTAATGAACGATATGGGAATTAAACCTCTTCAAATTGTTTTAAAAATGATTAAATGTAATGATCAACCTGTCGCTAAAATTAGCGATAATCCAAAAAAAGAAATGTGTGAAAATAAAAAATTTCTTATATATTTAAAAGAAGTTTTTAAAAGGGGAAAAAATGTTTGAGTTTTTATGGATTATAAGTCTTATTATTTGTTGCTGGATATTAAGAAATCCCATTATAGTAATTATTTCGATTCTCTTTTGGGTTTGTATTTTAATTTTAATACTTATTAATTCAAGTATAGCTTTTATCGTTTTATTGAGTATAGACTTATTTAAAAATTTTAAACAAAGATATATAAATTAAATGGCGTGTGGCCCAATGGTTAAGGCGCATGAATTTGAATCATGTTTTTGGAAGTTCGATTCTTCCCACGCCATTTAATTTATAATTTCTGGGATAACGGCGAGGTGTCTACTGGGCTTTGGAAGCTTGGTGTGGTTGGTTCAACTCCAGCATCCCAGATCAATTAAATATCGATTAACTTTCTATATATATTATTATATAGAAAGTTAATCTTTCTTCTGGGATAATGACAGTGGTGTCTATTGAATTTGAATGATTTGATAAAGATGGTTCGACTCCATAATTCCGGATTAATTTAAAAATTTTTTGTCACATAAATAATTCTCTTAAAGATTTTCCTCTATGAATATTATCTATTACCTTACTTAAAATATTGTCACATCTAAGGATTCTTATTTTTGAATTCATTAAAACTTCATCTCTTGGTTTTATTGAATCTGTAACATAAACTTTATCAAAATTAGATTTTTCAATTCTTTCTAAAGCTGGGCCTGAAAAAACTCCATGTGTAGCATATACTATTATTTTTTTCGCTCCAGCTTCTTTTATTTTTTTTGCCGCTTTACATATTGTTCCTGCAGTATCTACCATATCATCAATTATAATAGCTACTTTATCTTTTACATCTCCTAATAATTTCATTTGACTTATTTCATTTGGTTTATTTCTTCTCTTATAAATAATTGCCATTGATAAATTAAGTTTTTTTGCATAAATTGAAGATCTCTCAAATGAGCCAGCATCAGGAGGAATTATAACAAATTCTTTATTTTTTGGACATATTTTATTTTTAATATGATCTAAAAAAATCTTAGATGAATATAAATTATCAACTGGACAATTAAAAAATCCTTGTATTTGATTTGAATGTAAATCTATAGTTATAATTCTATCAACACCGACCGCATAAATCATATCTGCAATTGCTTTAATCGAAATTGGTACCCCTGATTTTGTCTTCTTATCAGCGCGTGAATATCCAAGATATGGAATTACTGTAGTAACTTTAAAACAATCTGATCTTTTGAGAGAGTCAAGAATAAGAATCAATTCCATGAAATTATTATTAATATTTGGAGATGAAATTGATTGGATTACATAAATATCTTTTCCTCTCATGCTCTCATTTAATTCTATTCTAATTTCACCATCACTAAATTTAGAAACTAAAACATCAGAAAGATTTAATTTCAAATTGTTACAAATTTTCTCTGCTAGATTTTTATTAGAATTACCTGAAATTATTTTAATATTATTCATTTTATTTTTCCCTTATATATTCGAAACATTCATTAATATTATTAAAAAAAATATTCGTATGATAAGATAACCAAATATCTTGAAGAAAAATTGAATTAGAATTTATAACATATATTGGAATATTATTTTCATATGCAAATAATATTTCCATGATTGTCCCACACGTAAATTTTTTTATAAAAGCAACAAAAATATCAGATTCTAAAATTAATCTTTTATCCATTTCGACAATAAGATTTCTTCCGAGATCATGAGGTGTTTCTTTTAATGGATCTATTATACGAAATTGATTTTCATATTTTTGATGGACTTCTTTTCTATATTCAATTTCATCTGCAGACCCACCTAAATAAATTTTTAATTTATTTGTTTCTTTAATCAAAATTCCTCCTTTACTCTATCATCTTCTCCAATTTTAAATTTACTAAAATTTAACAAAGTGAAACATCCCCAAGCACAATGAGCCATATGTGGTAACCCACTTTCTGGATCATTATCTTCACCTTTCCAAAATGCCCAAGCGTGTCTCATTATAGCACCAAAAATTCTACACCATTTAAATCCTTTCCTCCAATTATTATCGTCATATTTAATTGTTCCATATGTATATACTTTTCCTAACATTTCTAAAGCATAAGCATCTATAAGATCATATCTTATTTTTCCTTCATCGAATTTAACTCCAACTTTATTTTTTTGAATTTTATTTGTCATTATTCTTCTCCCTTCTTTTCAACACAAGCTTTTATAAAACCATAAAAAAGCGGTGCAGGCTTTTCAATTTTTGATTTCAATTCTGGATGAGCTTGAGTTGCTACAAAAAATTTTAAATTGGGTAATTCAATAAACTCGACTAATCTTCCATCTCGAGAAGTTCCTGAAAATATCATTTTATTTTCTTTTAAAATTGAATGATAATCAGGGTTAACTTCATATCTATGTCTATGTCGTTCTTCTATTATAATTTTTTTATAAAGTTTATATACTACACTTTTTTCTTTTAAATATGAAATACAAGAACCACGTCTCATTGTAGCCCCTTTTTCAGTAATATTTTTTTGTTCCGGAAGAATATCAATAACTGGGTAAGATGTATTTTTATCAATTTCTGTTGAATTTGCATTTTTTAAATTACATACATTTCGAGCAAATTCAACTATTGCTAATTGTAATCCTAAACAAATACCTAAAAAAGGAATGTTATTTTCTCTTGCATATTTAATTATTTTAATCTTTCCTTCTGTACCTCTGGGTCCAAACCCACCTGGCACCAAAATCCCATCAACTTTATCTAAAAAAGAAACATCTTTCAATTTAGTTGTTTCAATCCATTTAAGATTAATTTTACATTTTAAATGTGCAGAACAATGATTGAATGATTCTATAATTGAAGCGTATGAATCTTCTAATTCTGTATATTTTCCACACATAGCAATTGTAATTTCTTTTTCTGGATTTTCAATGTTATAAATTAATTTTTTCCATTTTTTTAACTTTGATGAATTTGGTGAATTTTTAATTTGAAATTTATTATAAATTAATTTCGACAATCCTTCTTTTTCAAAATTAATTGGAATTTCATAAATAATGTTAGTATCTAATCCAGTTATAACAGCATCTTTTTCAACATTACAAAAAGTTGAGATTTTATCTTTGATTTTATCTGTAAGAATTTCTGAACATCTTCCTATTATTATATCAGGAATAATTCCTCGTTTCATAAGAAGATTTACACTCTGTTGAGTAGGTTTTGATTTTTGCTCATCAGATCCTATAATGATCGGGATATAAGTTAAATGAACAAAAATAATATTTTCTTTTCCAATATCATTTCTTAATTGTCTAACAGATTCTAAAAATAATTCATTTTCAATATCCCCAACTGTTCCACCAATTTCTACTAATGTAATATCTGATTTTTCTTCTTCTGAAATTTTTATTATTTTCTTTTTTATAAGATCAGTAACATGAGGAATAAATTGAACAGTTTTTCCCAGATAATCTCCTTTTCTTTCTTTTGATAAAATTTCATGAAAAATTTTCCCCATAGTTAAATTCCAATGAGATTTACATGATATGTCCAAAAATCGCAGACTATGTCCAAAATCCATATCAACTTCTGCTCCATCTTCGAGTACAAATACTTCTCCATGTTCCATAGGAGCCATTGTAGAAGTATCTGCATTTAAATATCCGTCACACTTTATTGGGATTATTTTCAAATCTGAAGGAAAAAAACAACCAATTGACGCAATCGCAACTCCCTTGCCTAATCCAGAAATTCCCCCTCCAGTAATTACTATAAATTTAGTTTTCATTCATTTTTTCTCCTTTCTATATTTTCTCTCACAAATTAATTTTGCCAAAGCTCCAGTTGAACAATCTCCTTGATGTCCAATTTTCAAATGACAATTGTTTCCTTTTCCAAATCCACATAAAACCCATCCGTTAATTGGATCTAAAGCCATCTCAGGGTGCGTTTTCTGAGGCATTTCATGATGGACAGATAATTCATCTATATTTGTATTTCCACAAATTTCACATTGTAACTTTCCATATTCTTCTATATTTCTTTTAAGAACTTCTTGTCTCCAGATTTCAGTTCCTTCTTGATTTAAGTTTTCTGGAATATGTCCAGCATTTATTAGATCTTGTTTCATAAATTGTTTTGCTGTTTTTCCATAAAGAATGCATTCATCTTTACATTTTTGAGAACAATAAAAATATGACCCATCATTTCCATTCTCAGATTCTAATTGTCTTATTCTTTCATAAATTTGAGTATAAGAAAGAGTGAACCATCCACCTTTTTCTTTTGAATTTTTACAATTATGATTCTTACAATGTCCTTGAATTTCTCCAGTTTTTGGATCCTCTCTTAATTCTTCAACTTGACAAAAAAATGGATGCTTTTCTTGCCAATCTTTAAGAATATATTTCAAACTTTCTCTTATATTTTTCTTAGTTTCTTTAGAATGATGTTTTCCTTTAATCCATGGAATATGACCTTTTAATGATTCACTAATATTTTTTCTAGTTTCTATAGAGTGAAAATTTGTTTTTCCTTTGCTTCGTGGAATTCTTCCTTTATTGGCTTTACCCATTTTTTTTCTAGTTTCTGTCGAGTAAATATTTGTTTTTCCTTTGTTCCATGGAATTTTACCTTTGTTCCCTTCACTCATTTTTTTTCTAGTTTCTAATGAGTAGGGAGGTTTTTTCTTTGCAGATTCACTTATTTTCTTTCTACCTTCTGGACATCTTTCCCATTTCTCTTCGCAACACCACTTCCCATTTTTAAATTGATATTTAGCTTCTCTTCTGCATCCATAATCACATAGTTGTATTTTCTTTTTCATTATCTAATTTTCCTAATTTATCATTGAGAGATTTTTAATTTCATTATCTTAATATCTCCTTTTAATTTATTGTATCCTAAAAAATTATAAGATTAGTCAACTTTTTCCCTATGTTCATTTTTTATAACAATCTCTTTTGTCTTAATTAAAAGATATTATAGATGCAGAAAAACCACCAACTCCAAGAAAGAAACCAAAATCATACCATCCACCATTATTATATATGGCATATATTGCAGTTGATTCATTAAATAATGAAACTAACCATGCAAAAGGAAAAATTATTCCATGCCACAATCCATACCAAAAACCAACAGGTTGAATAGCATCAATAATTGAAATAGAAATACTTTCAGCACACCCAGACAAAGTAATTGCAATAAAACAAACTATTAAAAATTTCATAATTTCTCTCCTTTTATTAACACAAATAATAATTATCTGATCTGTGCGATTTGTTGTCAGATTCTAACGGTTGATTATATTTTATAAGATTGACGCGAGAAAACCTCGTACCCTTGTGGTCGAGGTAATTGACAGGACATTAACCCCATTTCATATAACCGACAAATGTTTTATTCCATTACCAGAAAATGGAATAAAGCATTCTCTGTCATAACATTCTATTTCTTTAACTTGATATTTTCTTTTTTCTTTTTTAGTCATTTTTTTGATTTTTCCTTCAAAATATAAAACATTCAAAATTTATAAATATAAAAATTATTTAATTATCTCCTCATTAAATTTAAAATAAAGGCCGTCAACTATTTTCCCTGAATAATATTCAACTGTAACTCGAGTTTCATAAAACATCTGTAAAGATCTTTTTGAATCTTCTATCCATTTTTCATTATTTATTTTACTCCACTTTTTAAAAACTATAATCTTTTTAATTCCACATTGAATTATAGCTCGAGCACAATCTGTACATGGAAAACCGGAAATATACATAATACAATTTTTTAAAGAAACACCATGCAAAGCAGCATTATAAATTGCATTCCTCTCAGCATGTTCCATCCAATAGTATTTTTCTGGTCTTTCTTGTCTTTCAGGAATATTATCAGTTAATCCTCTAACAAAGCTATTATAACCTGTTGATCTTATTTCATGATCTTCTCCAACAATAATTGCACCAATGACATAAAATATTTATCCCAATCCATATTATATTTTCCTTTTTTATATATTTATTTTTCTAAGTTTAGATAATTCTTTACTTAAAAGATAACGTACATATAATTCAATAGATTTATATTTTTCTCTTATTTCATCAAAATCTAACACATCTTCATCACTACTATTACCTTCACTACTCCACAAAATAATATTAAGAAATTTAACATTCCAAACATATCCATTAGTTAAAACAGAAATATTAAAATAATCAACATTAGATTGTTCAAAAATATCTGATTCTATATTATTCACTGCTTTTATAATTTCAATTAAATCTTTTTCTATCATTTTAATCTCCAATCATATTTCTTTCACAATATAAATATCATTTAAATTTCTATATTTCTCATCATAATCCATACCGTAGCCTATAATAAATCTCTCGTCGTTAATCTCAAAACCATAATAATCAATTTTAATATCATATTTTCTTCTTTCAAGTTTATTTATGAGCGTACAAACTTTTATATCTTTAGCTCCATCTCTCTTTATTTTTTTTATAATATGATGCATTGTGAATCCTTCATCGATAATATCTTCAACAATAACAACTGTTTTATTTTTAATATCTAATTCTACATTTTTAGTGAATTTAATATGCCCGCTTGATGTCATTTGTGATCCATAGCTCGAAGCCCGAATAAAATCTATCTTTATTGGCAAATGAATTTCTTTACATAAATCTGAAAAGAAAAAAATTGCTCCATTTAAAACACCAATAATAATTAATTGGTCTTCATTTTGATAATCTATATTTATTTGATGAGCAATTTCTTTTATTCTATTTTGAATTTGTTTTTTTGTAAATAACATTTCTTTTTTCATTCTTATAATTCTCCATAACCACTAAAAAGTTCTTTTTCATTAATTCCATAAAATTTTAAAAATTTTAAAACTAATTCTTTTGTTAAACCAAGTAAAGGAGCTTCAACTTTAATTTTTTTTGGTCCAGCTATTTCAAATAATTTGTTAACTTTTAAAATATAAGATCCATAACAATCAGGAAATAAATTAAGACGATCATCCCAATTACATCCTACCCAAATTGTATTAATATTTTTACTTTCTGCAACACTAAAAGCTAAACTTAAAAATATTGTATTTCTTCCAGGAACATACATACTATGAACTTTACCTGAATTATTTTTTTGCCCATTTCCAGTTAATCCACTATTAATTTTCAAATCTTTAATTTGTATAATTCGATATTTAATATTTAATTTTTTTAATTGAGATTTTGCAAAACTAAGTTCCTCTTGATGAAGCTGTTCATAATCAATTAAAATACAAAATGGTTTCTTTTTTAATTTTAAAGCCATCTCTAATAATAATCGACTATCAGCTCCACCACTATATAAAATTATAAGATCTTCTTTCATTAATCTCCTCCTTGATTTAATTTTATATTTTGTTCTTTTTTAAAAAAAAATAATCTCAATAGTATATTCAAAATCTTATATAGATTCATCTACAATATATATTAATATATGAATTTTTAATTCATTTAAAGAATAATCATTTTTTAAAAACATATCTATATATATTAATTTATGAAAAGAAATAATTATTTGTTTTTAAATGAGTTAACTTAATTAATTAAACTTAAAAAGGAGATTTGTAAAATGGTAATGAAAAAAAAAGAAATGAACAAAGAAGAAATGAACAAAGAAAAATTAATGAGAAACCTCCAGAAAAAGTATGAAGATCTCCAGAAGAAATATAAAGAAACTGTTGACTTCACACAAAATCAAATTGATGAGATGTGTGAAATGAAAGATGAAATTAACAAATTAAAAAAGAAGATCAAAAATGTTAAAAATGAAAAAAATCTAGATGATCCAGAAATTTCAATATGGAAGAAAACAAAGACTTATGTTATAGCAGGAGTTGTCATGACTCTGGCAGGAACAGCAATATATTTTGGTTCAAAATCGGATGGAGAATCTAAAGAAGGAGAATCTGAAGGAGAAGATTCATTATAAAAAAATTATGAAAAAATAAGGAACTGTATATTCCTTATTTTTTCATAATTTTTTTTTGTTCAAAAATCTTATATAGATTTAACTACAATATATAAATTTTAATGAAATTTTCTATATATATTATTAATTAGATAAATAAAAGATTTTGTTTAAATTTTTAATAAAGGAGAATAAAAATATGTCAATTGCACAAGAATTTTATAAAGAAGAATCATCTAATTCTAATATTTTAAACTCTAATAATATCAATTATATAATTGACAATATTGGAGAATTATTTCAAAAATGCAGAGCTTATGAAACAGCAGAAAATAATGTATTAGAAGCTCGAAAACAAATTGAAAGAATTAAATTAGAAATTAAAACTAATGCTCAACTTTCAGAATTAAATGGAAAATCTGATATTGATGAAAGAGAAAAACTTGAATATTCTGAACGTATCAATATGATGTATAAAATAATGAAAGGGGTTGTAGAATATAAAGATAAACCAATGAATAATTCTTTAATAATGATGTATGTAACTAATTCAATTGTTAGAAATATTATTACAAATATTGATAATAAAATACAAAAACCAAGAGTAATTTTATCAAGAAAATTAAAAATTAAAATACAAGAACTCTTAGATTCTTTAAAAGATATCATAGAAGAAAAAGAATATCAAAATAAAAAACCAGGAATAATATTAAATTATACTGAAAAAATATGTAATTTCATTCCAAATTTAATCAAAAAACATATTGAAACTATTCCTGAAAAAATATCTGAATCAAGTAAAATAATAAATGAAGATTATCAAACTCATATTCAAAATTTAAAATTTCTCCAAAATGAAATTCTAAAAGTTAAAAAATCTTAAAATGTTATAAAATAAATATTTTAAAAAGGAGAGTTAAAATGATTAATGTTACTATAGGTGATCAAACAAAAAAGTTTATGAGAATATTACAAATAGATTTTTACCCATTTACTAAATCTGAAGTTAAACAGCATTTTAGAAAAATAATTAAAAGTTGTCATTCAGATAGAAATGAAGGAGATGATACTTTTACAAAAATAGTAATAGAAGCTTATACCCATATAAGAAATTTAGCAATTAGTGATAATGGGATTGCTAAAAAAGCATCAGAAATATTAAATGCAGAACGTCAAAATACAAATATATTTGAACTTTATGATAATTGTAAAAAATGTAAAGGTACAGGTAAAATTAAAAACATAGTCAATTCTCATATTGAAGATTGTGATAGATGTTCTGTAAGACTAAGACCTGGAATTTTTGGTTTTTCTACATATATATCAACAGGAAAAATTAAGATTGCATGTAATGCTTGTCATAGTTCAGGAAAATTTAAACAACGAAGTGGTAAAACTGTTGATTGTTTTAAATGTAATGGTAAAGGGTTTCGATATATTAAATGTTTTAAATGCAAAGGAACTAAAGTAATACATATTAAAGCCTATACGACAGAACACATTTGCATTAATTGTAGTGGGACTGGAAGAGTTAAAGTAGACCCATTTAATCCTGTAATAACTAAAGGTGCAATCTTATAAAGAAAAAAATCTATCTGGAAAGTATATTCCTAATATGAATCCTTCTGAAAATATTTCGATAATTGAATTTTATTATAATCCGTTGATGGAGAAGCAAAGAAAATATAAAGTTTTACAGAGATTCCCAGAGAAAGCCAGGAAGCTTTAGCACCTGGAACGTTCACGAACAAGGATATGATAGCGTTAAGAATAATGAATAAAAATAGATATAAACTTTCATAGGAAAGGATTGATAATGAAAAAATATTTTGTATTAGGAACATTATGTGTATTAATAAATATTTAAATGATTTATTATCGGATATTAATAATAATTATAAATTTATTATTAATGAACAACAGGATTCAATTCAAGTATTAGAAAAAGAATTACAAAGAAAACAAATTGTTAAAGTTACATTTTATCATCCAAAATCAAGAGGGATTAATTCAGACAGTGATCCTAATAATACCGCAATTATGAGGAAACCAGTAGTAGGTCGGACTGTCGCCATATCTGATGATTTATTTAATATAGGATGGCTTGGCAGCAAAGTATATTTAGAACAATTTGGGGTATTTATAATGGAAGATAGAACAAATCATAGTATTAAAGGAATGCAAATTGATATATGTGTAGAATCCAAAGAAAAAGCTTTTGAATTAGGTGTGAAGTATAACATAGTAGCAATACGATTAATATAAATTTGAGATTAAATGCAAAAAATATGGAAATACATTAGTTAATATTAAAGGAACTTCAGTTAATTATGAATATAAAGGAATAAATTAAATGAGGAACACATGATTTATATTTGAACAAACATGAAAATTTATTAAAATATAGGATGCAATTATCCTATATTTTTTTGTTCAAAAATCTTATATAGATTCATCTACAATATATATTAATATATGAATTTTTAATTCATTTAAAGAATCCAATGATGAATATTTTTTTGACAAGTTTCTTTAAAAGATAATTCATTATTAATAACTTCTAAAACTTCCTTTGAATATTTATAATAATGTTTCATTCCTTGTTTTATCTTTTTAAAAATATTTTGATTATTAAATTCAATAACACCATTTTGTTTATAATAATTTAATAATCTAGTAGAATCTTTAATTAATAAAGGAGTCCCAGACATTAATATTTCTGTAGAAATTCTTGGACATCCATCATTTAAATTAGAAGTTACTAATCCAAATTTAGATTGATTTAAAATTTTATTTAATTTAGGTCTTGAAATTAATCCTATAAATTTAATATTATTAACATTATATTTTTTACATAATTTTTTTCCGATTTCAGGTTTATTTCCAATATGTACAATTTTTAATTTTTTAAGATAAGGACAAACTCCAACTGTTTTAATAAAAAATTCTTGGCCTTTATATTTTAATTGTGTAAAATTATTAGGCCAACAAATATCATATTTTTTTTCTAAATTTAAAGGGTAAAATATATTAGGATTAGCAGTTTTATAAAAAGGAATAGTATTTGAAATATGAGATTCTTTTTCAGATTCAATTAAAATTTTATTATATATTCCTCCATATTGAGGAATAACTCTTTTTCCTGCACCAAGATATAATTTCAATCCTAAAAATTTTGGATTATGTTTTGTTAATATATCATATTCTTTAAATCCACCCCGAAATAAGGTTATTAAAGGTTTAGGGTATAAAAGGGATTCATTAAAATTTAAAACCCATTTCTGGATATATTTGCCCCCTTTAGATAGATTAAAAATTATATCTTCTTGAGGTCTTTTAGTTAATCTCCATATTATAACTTCATTAAAATAATTATCTTTTAATAATTGTAATGGTAATAATAAGTAAAAATCATGACAATTTTTTTCGAAAGTTTCTAAATCTTTATATTTATGATAGTATTCATTATGTAATAAATTTGATCTAAATAACCAAAAACTTTTCATATTTAAATCCTCGATCTATTTGGTTCAAAACTTAAAATATCATTAAAATTAATTTCCATACATTTTAATCCTAATAATGAAAGACTTCCATTTGTAATATATGCACCTCTAAGTTTATTTGGAGATAAATCAAGATTCACAATTCCTTTTTGTCTTTTACTTTCAATTGTATATTTTTTAGATAAATCAGATCTTTGTAATTCATGTTTAAGCAAAAATCTAATTGCATCTATTTTATTTTTTCTGTTAAATTTACATATAATATGAAATCCAGTTTTTCCTGTAAATCTTATTTTTGCAGAATTAATAAATCCTATATGATCTATAATATATTCATATACATCTTTCGTAGCTATTTTTGCTTGAGACCAAATATTTGTGTCTATATCAATTATCCCAAAATCTTCATAAAATCCCATAGTAGAATAAATAGTTATAGTTCTTCCTGTTATTAAAGTATCATAATTTTGAGGAGTTAATTTTATAAATTTTAATTTTTCTTTTCTTTTTAAAATAGGTTTATTTTTATCTACCATTATTGCAAACATAAGCTCTCGATTTCTTGTTTCTTTTAAAATTTGAGTTTTATTTTTTTGATAATAATTCCAAATATCTATTTCTCTAAGACCTTTTGAATAAAATTTATTTTTAAGAATTATTGTATCTGGATTTTTTGGATAACTCATTGTAAATATTCCTTTTTTATAAGAATTTCTATATATATTAATATATAGAAAAGTTAAATTATAATTGTTTCAAAATTTTTTAAAATAGGGGGTATGAAATGAATATCTTTAAAATGACACAAGATAAACTACGAAAATCTTCTTTAAAAAATCTCAAAAAAATTTTAAGACATCATGATAATTTCTTTTTATCCCAAGAAGAATTTCCAGATGAACGTCTAACTGTTAGAGAAAATAATAAGGATTCTATTGTTAATTGGATTATGGCTACTGATCCATTTTATGTAGAAGGTGGACTTTTAAGTTTTATTAGAGAAATGAAAAAAGAAAATCTATTATTATAATTTTATAAAAGGAGAATTAAAAAATGAAAAAATTTTCAATTGTATTTATTATTTTATGTTTTATTGGAATTGGTTGTGCAAATCCTGGTAGATACAATACTCAAAAAGGTACGGCTATTGGAACTGGACTTGGCGCTATTACTGGACAAATAATTGGTGGCGATACAACATCAACATTGATTGGTGCTGGAATAGGCGGAATTGCAGGTTCTTTAATAGGAAACAGTGAAGATCAACGAGCTGATATTTTACGTGAAAAAGAACAAAAAACTCAGCCTCAAAATAAAACAATCTATACTTCACCAAAAGCTCAACTTATTACACAACCTCCTGGAACATGGGTTCAAGTTCCAGGATATTGGAATGGTTCAACATGGATACCTGCTCATCAAGAATGGAAGCCGATTCAACCTTAAATTAAAACTTATAAAAAAAAGGAAAAGAATAATGATTGAAATTTCTCAGAATGGTGTTGTGTTTATTGGTTCTCAATGTGAATTTAAATCTTTCTTAAATTGGATAAAAAAGAATATTCCACCAAAAACCAAAATAAAAAATTTCAGAAAAATTCTTATTAATCATCTCTATTCTTATTAAAAACTAACTCAAAAATAAAAGGAGGATTAAAAAAATAAAGAGATGAATTATCTATCTCTTTATTTTTTTGTATAATTATTTTTTGTTGTAGCACCTTTTATTTTTTCCCAATCTTTTTCTAATCTAACTTTATTATTAACAGATTCTGCAGCTTTACACATTTCAATATTTAATCCTTCTTTTTCAACATATTTAATAAAAGCATTTATATCTTTTTTAAAACATTTTCCTCCCCAACCTAACATTCCATCATGTCCTGGAACATCAGTATGAGAATTACCAATTCTCATATCACCTAACCACATATCTTTTAAATTTTCAAAATCAATATTTAAATGTTTTGTTAATAAATATATTTCATTAAGAAATGAAAGTTTAACAGAAAAGAAACAATTGCACATATATTTAACAATTTCAGCAGATTCCCAATCACATTCAAAAATTTTAACATGAGAAAATTTAATTTGATATAATTTTTTAACTAAAGATGTCGCTTCTGGATTTCCTCCTAATATAATTCTTGCTTGATTTAAAAAATCTAATTTAGCTTGTCTTTCTGTTAAAAATTCTGGATTGAAAACAAATTCATGATTTTTATATTTTTCTGCATAATGTCTTGTTGTTCCTGGAATTATAGTACTTTTAAATATTATAATTTTTTTAGTTGTAGCTATTTTTACAATATTTTCAACTACATCATCTATACTTGAAAGATCTTGAGATCCATCTGATCTCATTGGAGTAGGAACACAAACAAAAATAAATTTGGAATTATTAACTGTTTCTTCTAAATTATCTAAATCTTCTTTAAATTTATCATACACTTTTAAATTATAATGCAAATACATTCCATGAGCTATAGCCTGACCAACAAATCCAAAACCAATAATTCCAATATTTTCTTTTCTCATATATTTTTCCTTTTTATAAAATCTATTGTTTGTTTCCAATTATTAAATCTAATAGCTTTATCATCTATATAATATAAAGCTCTTGGTTTAGTATTAGTTACATCAAAAATGTATTTTTTTAATTTCCAATTTTCTAACCATTCCCATATTAAATCAATTCCTGTTTTACTATTTACTAAAGGTCTTTCTGGATTTGCTTTACATGTATAAATAATTAATTTAAATCCTTTTTCATATAAATATTTTAAAGATTCTTTTGTTCCCATAATTGGTTCATCATAAATTGTTCCATCATAAAAACCTTTAGAATTTTTATGAATCACCCCATCAAAATCTATTACAATATTTAAAGAAATTTCATCTTCTATCTTATTTAAAAAATTTATATTATTCATTTAAATAACTCCAAGATCTTTTAATTCTCCAATCATTAATATTTTTTCTTTTTGACTTAATCTTTTCCATGGACTTTTACATGTTCCTACTTTTATTCCTTTTTCATTTAAAACATCATAGGCTGCTACTGCTCTTCCATTATTATATTTTCCAAGTATAGTTCGCACTTTCATTACTTTAATAAATAATTTTACTGCAATATCAATATTGTTATTATTCATATTTTCATAAATTTTTAATATAAGATTAGGTATTGATAAAGCAACTCCTGAAACACATGATTTTATTCCTAAAATATTTCCTATAATTAAACTACTAGTTGAAGATGGATAATAATCAAAATCACATTTATTTTTATTAATAATATTCAACATTTCTAACATTTTTCCCATATCAGATCCACCATCTTTTATTCCACATAATCCAATATTAATTAATTTATTTAAAAATTCTGGAGTTATATTAAATCCTGTAGTATTTGGATTATTATAACAATGAACATCAATTGATACATTATTAATAATTTCTTCAAAATATTTAAGAAAAACATCTTCGTTATAAAAAGTAGATGAATAATAAAAAGGAACAACTGAAGAAATAGCATCTGCTCCAATATTTTCAACATGTTTTGCTAAAATAATAGCTTCCTCAGTTGAAGTAGAACCAATTTGAATAATAGTTTTTATATTTTTTTCTTGACATATGTTTATGACTACTTCAGCTACGGTCATTCTATCAGTCATTGACATAAGAGGAAATGAGCCGTAAGAACCACATGCAAAAATATTCCTATAACCATATTCATATAAATAATTTATTTCATTTTTTATTCCTTCTTTAAAAATTGTACCATCTTTATTAAATGGTGTAATTAATGCAGGAATTATTCCTTCAAATTTTGGCATTTTTTTCTCCCAATAATTGAGTTATTTTTAATTGAAATTCATAATCTATAGCAATAGATCTTTCCCAAGGCATTAAATAAAAAATTGGACTAAACCCAAACAAATTTCTTTTTGGATCCATAAAATTTTCACCTGAATCAAATATTATAGCATCATTATAACAATAAGTTTTATAATGATCTTGTTTTCTTGTACTTCGATAATAATCTTTTGGAAAAATTGGTTCTAAAAATTTATCATTTCTAATTTTCCAAGACATTTGAATTGGATTTTCATTTTGTTTAACACTAACTACACAATTATATTTATCATTTTCTTCAAAAATTCTATAAGCATTTTGAATATCTTCAATTTGCCTAAGAGGGCATGTAACTAAAAGAAGTCCAATTGTATCTTCTTTATTAATATCTAAATCTATTATTGATTGTCTTATTACATCAATAATTTGATCATATTTATCTTCTCGAAAATGTATTTCAATTCCACATTCTTTTCCAATTTTTAAAATATCTTTATTATTTGAAGATAAAATTATTCTATCAAAAACTCCACATATTTTAGCTTGTTCTATAGTATGTGTTATTAGATTTCCTTTTTTAAATAATGACACATTTTTATTTTTTAATCGAGTTGAACTATCACGAGCTGGTATAAAACATATATTTTTATACATTTAAAGATTCCTTATATAATTCTTTATTAAAAAATTTTGCATCTTTGTCTCTCAGATAGAAAATTGCTTTCAAAATTATATTATCTAAAAATTTTTGAGATATTGCTTTTTGTATATATATAGGATGAATATTGTATTCTGCGCTTAGATAATATAATAATGAAGATCCCCATCCATATTTTTGTTTTAAAGGATAAAAATCATTTAAAGATAATTCAAAAATTGATTTTGCATCAAATTCAAAATTTCTTTTATTTAATTCTAGTAAAAGATATTCTGTTTCTGTATTGCCTGGCCCTCGTCCAATCCCAGCAATACATCCATCTATCCAATCAACCCCTATATCAATTGCCTCTAAACTATTATCTAATGCTTGACTTTTATTATTATGAGCATGAAAACCTGTTAATCCCGACCAATTTTCTTTTATTGCCTTAAAAGAATAATTTACTGAATCTTGATTCATTCCGCCCAGAGAATCTGCTAAATACAATATGTTCACTGACCCCCACTTTTTAATTTTTTTTGCGGCATCTTTAATTTCCTCATAACTTTTATCTGCTACTTGCATCAAATTAAGAGTTACTAAATATTCTAATTTTTTTAATTCTTCACATAACTCTTCAGCTTTATTAATATCTTTAAAATGGACGGCGACTCGAACGAAATTTATTGGGGAATCTTTTAAATTTGAAAATGATTTTTTTATTAATTCTTTATTCATACTTGCAGCATTTATCATAACTCCAAAATATTTAATTTTGGGTAAAATCAAATTTTTTCTAATAAAATTATCTGTAACATTAGCAAAATTTCCTTCTGGTTTCAATGGATTTCTAAATCCAATTTCAACAGCATCAATTCGAGATAAT
Source organism: Candidatus Aenigmatarchaeota archaeon (assembly GCA_017610225.1). Next base: position 31,532 of record JAFCCM010000026.1, read on the forward strand.
TCCATCGTAAGAAGATATTTATTAACTAATTCTAAATCAAAATTCCAGTTCGTATGATATCCGCCGTCTCTAAAAGAACAATCAAGAGTTATCATTTTTATATCTCCTTTTACATATTAATTTTCTTAAATATCCAGTAGAACATTTAGTTCCCGGTTTATGTCCAATTAGATAATGACAATTATTTCCTTTTCCAAATCCACATAAAACCCAACCGTTAATTGGATCTAAAATTTGTTCAGGATGAGTTTTCTGAGGATTTTCATGATGGACAGATAATTCATCTTTATTTGTATTTCCACAATATTCACATTGTAATTCTCCATATTCTTCAATATTTCTTTTGATAACGTCTTGTCTCCAAATATCATAACCTGGAATATTATTTTCATTTTCTTTCAGATATCCAGCATTAATTAAATCTTGTTTCATAATTTGATCTACAGATTTTCCAAAAATAGAACAAGAATTTTTACAATGTTCTGAACAGTAGAAATATGAATTTCACTCATTTTAAAATCCACCATTAAAATTTTTATAAATAGTAGGAGTTAATATTTTAAAATTTATTCCAAAATCTTTTAAATTTCCTAAAATTTTATTAACAAGTAAATCTTTTTTAATACATATATCTTTTGTAAATGGTATATAATTTTCTTCATAACAGTGATGTTGAATTTTACCAGATTTAATATCATTATAATTATGAATAGTATGACCATCCATGCCCACTACGTTAATTTTCGAAATTCCCATTAAATGAAGAATCATTATTGCTAAATTTCCTGCTGTTCTAAAATGTCCATAAATCTTCCCTTTTTTATATCCAATAGAAATATCTTCTCTATCTGTATAATTAATTAAAGTATATTTTTTATTTCCAATTATTTCTTTAATAATTTTAATAGATATATTAGAACCTAATAATAGTTTTGAATCTTTATTTATTTTATTAGCAAAAGTTCTAAATCTTTTAGTATTTGTATATAAATGATAATCAGGTTTATAAAGATGAGAAATATTATTTATACCTATTGTAACAGGATTATTTTCTTTTATAAATTTATTGATTTGTTTTTTATTTTTTTTAATCGATAAACCTGCACATATTACTAATCCTATGCTATCTTTTTTTATATTGATTAAATCTTTTATTGTTTTCATTTTAAATTTTTCCTTATATTTTTATAATTTGACATGGAATTTTTTCAAGTTTTAAAATTAAACAACATGTTATTCTATGATGACCTTCAAATATTTCATATTTATTATTATACTTATTTTTAACTATTGGTTTATTTAAGATAATTATTCTTTGATTTAAATCATAACCATTCTTTTTTATATCTTCAAATAAATTAATAAATTTATTAATTTTATTTTTAATCCATTTATCATTTCTTCCATATAATTTTTGAAGTTTATAATAATCAGTATTTCGAATATTTTTATTTTGTTCTATATATTGTTTTAATAATCTATAATGAGGAGAATATTTAATATTAAGAACTTCTTGTTTTGGTCCAATATGTAAAGATTTCCAAAACTTAAAACGGGAAGGATTATATTGAGCTTTTATAAGATTGATGTTAATATCTTTTTCTGTATAATTATTAGTGTTAATATTTTTTATTAGTTTAGTGAATTTCATCTGAACATCCTATATGTTTCTTTAAAATTCATTAAATTTAATTTAATAGGATTTTTCCATAATACATAAGGAAAACTAATTTGATCTCTATTACTATATTTTTCAATTTCATTATACCATTGTTTCATAAAATTTCTAATTTCTTTTGTATTTTTTCTAATCAATATACCTGTACTAAAAAGACCAAAATTTTTAGGAAATTCTTCTTTTCTATATTTTAATACTTGATTTTGAATAATATCTTTATTTCCTATATTTTTATTAATACAAAATTTAGCTTCATCATAAATACAATTTCTTTTAAAATGATCCATTAAAACCATATCATGTTTAAGATTTTTTTCTATAAAATTATCAAGATTACATTTAATTGTAAATTTAGCGTCAATAAATAAACACATATCACAATTTAAAAATTTATCATATCTAATTTTTATTTCTCTTGCCTTTTTTCTTGGATTATTATTTCCATTAACATATATCATTTTCCAATTATTACTATATCTTTTTTTATCAGTAAAACAAATTAATTCCCAATCCTTATTATAATAAGTTGGTTCATTAAGTTTGTAATCACCAATTAATATTGTATATACAATTTTTTTCATAACTAAATCCATTTTTCAATTTCATCGACTGTTTTACTAAAAGTCCATTGTTTAACATCTTCTTGACATTTTAATAATATATCTTTTCGTTTTTTAGGATAATATAAAAACCAATCTATAATTTTCGATAATTCTTCTTTATTTTTATATATTGGAATATCTTGAAATATATCTTTTAGACCAGGATTATCATCTGATATACATAAATTATTACTACATTTAAAAATATCTAAAATTCTTACAGCAACAAACCCTTCTTTTCTCATATCTTCATGTGCTGCATAAAAAGATAATTTTCCTTGATTAAAAAATTCACCTAATTTATTATTTTCAATATATGAACCTTTATAATCAACTTTTTTTATTTGATCTCCTAATTTTTTATCCCAACCATTTCCAACTAAACATATTCTATATTTATCTAATTTAATTAAATATTTTATTAATTCAATTCTTTTTGGTTTCTCTGAATTTCCAACAAACATTATATCATATTTAATATTTTTATTTTGAGAAATAAATTTTTTTGATGATGCACCTAACAATACTGAAAATTCTCTATTTATTTTAAATTTATTTGAAAGAATAAATATATGCTCAAATTGTTTAGAAAATATTTTCCATTTATCTGAATGAATTAAATCGGGATGAGAATATATCCAACAAAATCTTCGAGGTGCAGTCATAAAATTATCATAAGAATAATTTCCAAATAAATAAAAATCTAAATCAGGATCTTTTTGAACTATCTCGTATTTTCTTTTTCTAAATTCATTTTCTAAATCTTTCTTAACCCAATAATCCCCACATTGGATATGAAAATGTTGTTTTTTTGGATTTAAAGGTGCAATAATTCGTATTTTCATATATATTCCTTTTTTAAGATTCTCATGCATATTAAATCATTATATTTACCATTTTTATATATATGTTCTTTTTTAATACCTTCTTGTTTAAAACCAATTTCTTCATAAAAATTAATAACTTTAGTATTATTTTTTTTAAAAGTATCTAAATATACACTATGTAAATTTAAATGTTTAAAAGCATAATTTAAAATCATAATAATAGCATTTTTTCCGTAACCTTTTCCTCGATATTTTTTATCTATAAAAAATCTTCCGAATTCAGCATTTCTATTTCGATTATCTATTTTAGATAAATTAATTGATCCTATTATTCTATTATTATAACCAATTAGACGAATCATAAAAAGCAAGTCACCACTTTTTAAATATTTTTCAAACCATGACTGCTGTCCACTATTAGAAAAAGGATATTCATAAAAATATTCATATGATTTATTTCTCCATTTAACTAAATGATATAAATCTTCTACTTCTAATAATCTTAAATCAATATCTTTATTATTTAACATTTTCTCTCCTTTTCATATAAAAAGAATGAATTTCTTTAATAACTATATTAACATCTTGATCTGTTAATCCAGGGTGTAAAGGTAATGATAATATTCTTTCAAAATATTTTTCAGCATTTGGTAAACTTGGAATATTGTCATAACATTTATATAAATGAATAGGTTTATAATGAACTCCAGTCATAATATCTTTCTTTTTTAAATAAACACTTAAATCATTTCTATTTAAACATTTTATACAAAATATATGCCATGATGATTTCGAATTATGAGTATCCATTATTGGTAATATTATTTGATGTAAATCTTTTAAACCTTCAAAATACATATCAGTAATTTGTTTTCTTCGTAGATTCATTTGGTCTAATTTTTTAAGTTGAACTAAACCTATAGCCGCATTAATATCATTCATATGACATTTTAATCCTATCTCAGAAACATCATATTCCCACCAATAAGATTTATTTTTATCTGTTCTGTCCCAAGTATTTTTATCAATACCTAACCATCTTAATTTTTTTGCACGCTCATATATATTAAAATCATTAGTTGTGATCATTCCTCCATCACCAGTACTTAAATTTTTAACAGCATGAAAACTAAAAACTCCAATATCTCCCAAACTTCCACATTTTTGATTATTAAAAATAGATCCACAAGCATGGGCACAATCTTCTATAATTGGAATATCTCCAACAACTTTTTTAAGATGTTCCATGTCGACTGATCTACCTGAATAATGTACAGGAATAATAGCTTTAGTTCTTGAAGTAATTTTTCGTTTAACATCTTCAATATCCATTAATAAATTTTCATCTGAATCAACAAATATAGGTGTAGCTAAATTATAAGCTACTACATGTGCAGTTGAAACAAAAGTAATAGTAGGTACTATTACTTGATCTCCATGATTTATATGTAATAATTTCAAAGATAAATCCAATGCAGCAGTAGCAGAATTAAGACCAACAGCATATTTAGTTCCTATATATTTCGCAAATTGTTTTTCAAATTCTTCTGTTTTTGGACCTAAACCAATCCAGCCACTTTCAAAAATAGGTTTTAATGCATTTAATTCTTCATTTCCATAATATGGTTTAAATAAATTAATCATTTTTATCCATCCTTTCTTCACTTTCTATTTTTTCTTCTTATTTTATCTTGTTCAAAATCTTTATTTTCTTCCCAAAAATCTTTATCCCAATTTTTCTTATATTCTCTAAGTTTATTTTCCATTCTTTTCCCCATATCATAAGCAATAATAACTCTTGCTTGAAGTTCTTTTTGAGTTTTGGTATCTTTCACTTCTTCAATAATATCCCAAATTTCTCGATGTATTTCACAAATTGTTCTTTTAGGATATGCTATTGTTTTAATACCTTTAAGACATCTTATCATTATTTCATTAATACTTGATGACATATTTTCTATCTCCTTTTTAAACATTTTTTCATTTCTGAAAATATTTCTGTGTTACTTGATTTTAATTTAATAAGAAGTTTTTCATACATTTTTTTATCTTTAAAATCAATAGCAAAATGCCATCCTATATAAGATTTATTTATATATTCAATAGTTTTATCTTTAATCATTTTATCTAAAATCTTAAATTCAGCTCCTTCAATATTCATTTTTAATATTATATAATCATTTTTATTAAATGTATTTTGAATCCATTTACTAAGATCAATGCATTGTACTTTAATGGGATGTTCTTTATTCATATTACCTGTTTTTTTACCTTTGAATAAACTATTTCCATCTGAATGTTCAGCTAAATAAAGATTCACTTCACCATCAAAAATCCAAACTGCTTGTTTAAATTTAATAATATCTTTTTCTTCTTTATATTTTTCAAATAAATAAGGAACAGGTTCAAAACTATAAAACATAAAATCTGATGTATAATCTTTTGATTTTTTAAAAAGTTTAATAGATTCTCCGACATGACCACCACAATCAATAAATATTTTTTTCATAATTTATTTCCTTTTATTTAATTGCTTTACACCATAAATCATTTGTAGGTATATTATTTAATATTATTCCTAAATCTTCCCCACCATTTTTTAAATGAGGCATTGTTTTTGAAGTTCTTAATGAAACTTTTTCACAATCTATAACTTTAAATCCAGCATATTCAACAGCTTTAATTAATAATCCTTTTGTGAATAAATTTCTATTTTTATAACCTTCTCCTCTAGTTTGTTTACCAAAAATTCCTCTCAAATAACCCTTCTTTTTTAATGATAATATGTCTTTTAGTTTTTCTTCATCTGAAATATTTAAATATCTTTTTAAATAATATTCAGCATCGGGACAACGAATAATTAATATTCCTCCTACTTTTAATAACTTATACCATCTTTTTAAAGCTGTAATAAAATCTTCAGGTTTGATATGTTCTATAGCATGACTTGTATAAATTTCATCAATAGATTTTTCTTTAAAAGATTTTAATATAATCATATCATCAATTATATCTGATTTTCTATATTTATCAATATTTATCCAACCTTTAATATTATTATTTCCACAACCCAAATGTAATTTAATTTTTTCACTCATTTACTCTCCTTTAAAAATCTATGTACTAATTTTTTAAAAGTCCAATTTTGAAGAACTTTTTGTCGGCCTTTTATTATAGTACTTAATCCTTCATTAGGATATTTTTGATAAAATTTAATCTTATCAATTAAATCTTCTATATTTTTCCATTGAATAATTTCATCTTTATTAAAAACTTCTTTTAAATTAAAATCAGTTTCAATATAAATTAAACCCATAGATAAGGCATTGGGTAATCGTGTAGATGAATATTTTATTTTTGGTCGAGTTTCATCATATACCATACCAAAACTAATATTATAATTTTTAGAAAATTCAACTAAATCTTTCCCAAACTTTGGAGAAATATTTCCACCTTTTCCAATTACATCAACTTGAATCCCTGACTTATATAACTTATCTATTATCTTTTTTCTATATGATGTTAAAGATCCAATAAATAAAACTGTATTATTTTTTTTATGTTCAACTAATCGAAATATATTTTCATCTACTGGATGTAAAACCCAATTAATATCAGATCTCCACATTGATGTACCATAAAGAGCTGCTGAATATACTTTAACTTTAGGGACAGAATCTAATAATTCATGATGAAATTCAAATCTTTTAAGCATAGCATCACCAAAAAAACAACTAATACTACAATTAGTTTTCTTTTGAATTTCTTTAACTTTATTCACAGATATAAAATCATTACAATGTGAATATTTACCTTTACAACTTCCTCCTAAATGTAAATGATCTATTTCTTTTGGAAATTTATCTGAATGTATTGAACCTAAAGATAATTCTCCATATTTTCTAAATGCATTTTGCCAAGATAAATTTGTTGTTCCATGATTATTTCTATAATGAATTTTTAACATTAATTAATCCTTTTATTTCAACGCCATCTCTTTTACTGTTAGAGTCATCAATCGACAGGTTAGCTTGAATACATTTAGGACAAGATAGTTTCTCAGTATCGCCTAAATAAGCCCACTCTTCTTCGGTCGAATATTTTACGACCAGGTCATCGAATGGATCAACTTCTTCTTTCGTCGTATAGATATCTTCGCATGTTTCACATACCCAAACATTTATTTGTAATATGCTCATATATCATAAAAGGTTAACGATTGAGTTCAGCGAACGGGGTTTTTCGCTCCG
>JAFCCM010000027.1 GCA_017610225.1 Candidatus Aenigmatarchaeota archaeon
AAATTTACCTGCGTTCAAAAGAAAAGTTTCACCTAATTTATCAACACCTTTTGCTTCATGAATATGTGCAGACAGAGCAACAATCGGTTTTTTTTCTTCAATAAATTTTCTAACAACATGAGACCCAACATGAGCACCAGCGCGAATAATATCTATTCCTGTATTATGGGGTGGGTTATGTGTGATTTGAATTTTATATTTAGCAGACAAAACTTGATTATAAGATTTTTCTAAACCTTGTTTTAGTTCTTCTTCTGTTGGTTCAAATGGAGTTGAAAACGGTGTTTTAGCACCACCAAATCCATAAAAACCATAATCACCAATTACTTTACCTTTACCATGAATGCTGATATCTTCTTTTTCCAAAATATCAAGAATATCTTTTATATCATTATTTCCAGGAATAGCAAGAATTGGTTTTCCTAACGATTTTAATTCTTCAATTAATATGTTAGTAATATCTTTTTGTGTAAAACCTTTTGGTGTATTAAGATCAGTAAAATCTCCCATATAAACAACAACATCAATATTAAATTTTTCTAGTTTCTCAAGATAACTAATCATATTTTCAATATCCCCATGATTATCTCCTATTACTAACAAATTCATCATCAACAACTCATACATTAATTATAAACATAAGATCCTTAAAATTAATACCATCTTTGTTAATATTAGTTTTTGGTATATCTTTTACACCAAGAAATTTCCATCCATTTCCACCAGTTTGTTTCCATGCTAAAAACCCCATCCCCCCAGACGTTTCACACCATTCTTTAAAATTTTTATATTCTTCTTTTTTAAGAGTTGGTGTAGTTTTCCATGCCTTACATTCAAACGCTAATATTCTACCTTTTTTTATTGCAACTAAGTCTGGGGTGGATATTAAACCACCAGAACCAGCCGCGCGTATAACAGCATAACCCAATTCTTTTAACTTTTTACTTAATTCCCTTTCCGCTTGCGCTCCTTTAACATATCTTTTAATCATTATTTAACAACCTAGTAATTATTTTAAATCTATTTACATAAATTAAATTAGGGATATTAATGGAAACTGGTATTAAAATTAAAAATATAATGACAAAAAGAATTGTAACTGCAGATTGTTCTGACACAGTCCAAAAAATATCTAAAAAAATGGCAAAACAACGAGTTGGTTCAATAATTGTTACTAAAAAAAATAAACCAATCGGAATAATAACAGAAACTGATATTAACAAAAGAGTAGTTGCTCTTGCAAAAAACCCAAAGAAACTTAAAGCAAAAGACATTATGAGCTCTCCAATTATTCATGTAAACCCAGAAGATGATGTTTCTAGTGTTGTTTATAAAATGAAAAAATTTAAAATAAGACGTTTTCCAGTAGTGAAAGGAGGTAAAATAGTTGGAATCCTTACAAATACAGATATAGCTAGAGTTTCACCAGAAATGATAGATGTCCTGAACTTAAGGCTGAAAATGAGGATGCAACTACCTACTTTAGAGAAAGGAACAACAAGTGGTATGTGTGAAATATGCGAAAACTACTCTGAAAGTCTAATATTTGTCAATAACAGATGGGTTTGTGAAAATTGTAGATAACAGAACATTTAAATAGGTTTTCATTAAATATAATTATTGATTTCATGTTCATTTTTCATGGTTTTGAAGAATTGGTAGAGAATTTGTTAGATTTTTCGACATCTATTAAAAGAAAAGAAAACGACTCAATGCCGAAAGGTGAAGTTCTGAAATCTAAACTAAATGAATTAAAAATAAAGGAGGATGTTCATTATGGGAAAATTAGCGCAATCAACTGTAAAGTATCTGATAGAGGCAGAATTTTCTGCAGACGGTGTAATAGAAAAACCAGATGTTATTGGAGCAGTCTTTGGTCAAACTGAAGGGTTGCTTGGACAGGATTTGGATTTAAGAGAATTACAAAAAACTGGAAGGATTGGAAGAATTGAAGTTGAATTAATAGGAAATAAAGGAAAAACAAGGGGAAAAATATCAATACCTTCTAGTTTGGATAGTTCTGAAACAGCATTAATAGCAGCAGCGATTGAAACGATTGAGAGAATAGGTCCCTGTGATTCTTATATAAAATTAATTTCTGTTAAGGACATAAGGGCTGTTAAACGTGAATATGTTATTGACAGAGCGAAAAGAATTCTTAGGAGATTAATAGATGACGAAATACCAACAACAGTTGAATTAACAGAGAAAATAAAAGAGTCAGTTAGAACAGCTGAAATAAGATCTTATAAGGGTTTACCAGCAGGACCAGATTTGTTAATATCAGATGAAATAATAATTGTTGAAGGTAGAGCAGATGTTATAACTCTTCTGAAAAATGGTGTAAAAAATACAGTTGGTATGGGTGGTGCAACAATACCACACACGATAGTAGATTTATGTGAAGAAAAAGTAACAACAGTTTTTTTAGATGGTGACAGGGGTGGTGATTTGATATTGAAAGAACTCTTACAACAGACAACAATTGATTTTGTTGCTAGAGCCCCAGAAGGAAAAGAAGTAGAAGAACTGACAAAAAAAGAATTATTTAAGGCTTTGAGAGAGAAAACACCATTAAAAAAAATAACAGTACCAAAAATAAGGGAGAAAATACCATCAAAAAAAATGACAATACAAAAAACAAAGAAAGGTATAGATGAGAAGACAAAGACGAAACTTAACGATATTCTAGAAAAGATGGTTGGCACAAGAGCAGCATATATATTTGATGAAAATATGAAACTTAAAGATAAGATACCATTAAAACAATTCAAAGAAGATAATAAGAAAATCAAGGATTCGGAAATAATTGTAGTTGATGGGAAAATAAATGAAGATTTAGTCACTACAGCAGAAACATGTGGTGTTAAATATTTAATTGGAAATAAGGTAGACAAAGAATATAAAACAGGATTATTGAAGGTATATGCGAAAAGTGATCTTGTCATTGAATAGAATTTATTATTATTTCCATTTTTCCTTTATATTTTTCTGGTTTTCCTATTATTTCAATTTTTTCTCCTGATTTAATATTATCTAAATTTTTTATAGAATTTTTAAATATTATTGCATCTATTGTTCCACTATCATCTTTAATTTTTAGAAATGTTGTTCCTGATTTTGATGTTGAGACTTCTGTTATTTTCCCAACTATTTTTACATAATTATATTTTTCAGAGATGTCTTTTATTTTAATTTCTTTTGGATGAATGGCTTTTGATGAAACGAACATTATAATTATACCTGCAACTACAGATACTAAACAAATTTTAATTAAAAGACTTTCCTTCATTTTTATTCAACCTGATTTTATATATATTTTCATATTTCGGACCATGTTTTGTTAACACACTTTTCACCAGTGATATATTTTTCACGTGAAATGAACCTAGTTTGACGTTACGATTTTTTTCTATGAAATTTTTAATAGTTGTTTTATTTGGAATATTCTTAACACGACATAATGTTATTTTAGATTCTTCAAAAAAACTCCCTTTAAGATTCCTTCCAACAATTTTAATTAGATTTTTCATTTCCTCATTATTCACTTTAACTCCGATGACTCTAATGTGCCTCTCATTTGGTATTAATTTTAATCCCCCTAAATTCACGTGAAATTCATTTATGTTTTTCAAAGAATCTTTCAGTTTCACTTTAAGACTATTTATTTCATTTTCATTCACATTACCAAGAAACGTTATAGTAATGTGAATATTTTCTTCTCCAATATACTTGGCTTTGATATTGGTTTGTTTTAGATCGTCCTGTAGTTTAAGAATATTTTGTGTTATCTCCTTTGGTAACCATATACAAACAAATAAACGAAACATAAAACATCTTTATTTTTTCACGATATAAATCTAACTTCACATAGTTAAAAAATTAAACGTGAAGTTAAAATATATCATTCACATAAACTATTTATCTTTCGTGAAACATAAATGAAGTATGAATAAAAATTATGAATATTATACCAATTTTAATTGGTTTCAGAATCCATTCACGTTAAAAATTTCACCACAGTTAATGGTTGGATATTCTTCACAAACAAACACGTTACTTTCACACATTTTCAATTCACACAAAATTGCTTTAGTTATTGGTCACACTGGTTCTGGGAAAACGACTATGTTAACATGGGTCAATGATTTCATAAATAATAGTAACGAATCCTTTCAATCATATTATATTCCAAAATCCCCAAGATCAAAAGAAGATTTAATTTTACTATTTAAGTTTTTATTTGGTTTTAACATCGTTGATAATTTTAGATTTAAAAATCTTAGTACACAGAACCTTTCCAGATTTTTAGTCAAGAAAACAATGAGAAAAAAAACAGTTCTTTTAATTGATGAGGCACATGAATCTTCTATTGAAGTTTTAGAGTGGTTGAGAACATTGACTGATATGATTCCAAATTTACTTGTAGTTTTTGCTGGACTTCCAGTTTTTGAGAAGAAAATGGAGACAGAACTTCCTACATTGGCTATGCGTATAACAACGAAAGTTAATTTAGAATCTCTTAATTTTGTTGAAACTGAATCTTTGGTAAGAAAGAGGATAGAGGATGCAGGGGGTAAAGGATTAGAACCATTTACTTCTGATTCTATGAAAAGAGTTTTTGAAATTTCTGGTGGATTCCCACGTGAAGTAATAAAATTATGTGACAAATTAATAGAACAGTCAAGTAAAGAAAATATATCTACAGTCAATGAAACTTTTGTTAATCAGGTTTTTAGTTCTTCAAAGAAAACACAAAAAATAATTCAAACTCGTGAAGACACTAAAATTTTAATTTCAGAAAAACAAAGAACTATTTTAGAAATCCTTGACAAAAAACCAAAACTTTCACCATCTGAAATTGTTGAAAGTTTGGAACAGAGTTCGTATAAGAATAAAAATAATGCAATACGGTCTGTTAATAATATCTTAAGAAGGCTAATGAGAGACGAATTAATAATAAGACAAAAGATGGGAAGTAGATATGTTTATTCACTTTCTGGAAAAGCCAAAAGTATTTTCGCAGATGCATAGTTTTATACTAATATAAACAAATTATTTTTCATGAAGATTATATGTGTTGTTGGTATGCATTCTTCTGGTAAGACCATTGTTTCTGATAAGGCTAAACAACTTGGCATTTTCACGTTAACTTTCGATGATATTGTACGTGAAGAAATGCAAGTGAAAGGAATAATTTATACAAGAAATAATAAAAGAAAAATGTCTGAATGGTTTTATAAAAATCGTAGAGAAATGATGAGAAGGATTGTTGATAAAATTACACGATCAAACAATCCAGATAAAATAGTTATTGAAGGACTTATGTCACCAAAACAGATACAAGACCTTAAAGATAGATTAGATAAAGAAGAACTTTCTATCCTAGCAATTCACTCATCACCAGAGATTAGATTTGAAAGAAGAAATCAAAATATTGACTATCATATGTTAGATCACAAAAACATTCAAGAAACTGATAATATAGGGATTGAAATGGGTTTACCTGAAGTTATAGCAATGGCAGATCATATGATAATTAATGATGGGAATTTATTAGAATTTAGAAAAACAGTTAAACATAAATTAATTGAACTTCTTAATATTGATGTAAAGAGGTGAAGTAATGGTTGAAAATAGGGTAAGAGCAAGGAATGTTGTTGGAAAAGTAGTTATTAGTGAAGAGACAGGAAAAAAATATGGTATAGTAGGTAATGTTGACTTTATCACTGAAAGTGGGGAACTTTTGAATATAGTTGTTGATGGTGCAACTAAATCATTGACTGACTTGAATCTAAAGACAGATGAGAAAGGAAGAATTTTGGTTCCATTTAGTGCAGTAAAGTCAATTGGGGATTTTGTCATAGTTAGTGAAAATGAACTGATTTAATAACCTACTTTTTGGTCTATCTGAAGATTAGGTAATCTATCTACTTTTTCTAGATTTTTTACGAATTCTTTTTTCTTAATTTTATAATATGCACAAACACCAATCATCGCAGCATTATCCCCACATAATTTTCTGCTTGGAGTTATAGTATTAACATTTAATTTTTTCATTTCTTTTCTGAATTCTCTTTTTATATAATTATTCGCAATTACTCCACCACCCAATAAGACTTGTTTAGGTTTGTATTTTTTTACTACTTTTTTTACTTTTAAAAGAATGGAATCTGACACTGTTTTCTGAAAAGATGCACAAAAATCTGGAACAATATTCGTAAAATTTTTATTTAATTCCTCTTTTAGTTTCTTTAGTCTGACAACACATTCTGTTTTTAGGCCAGAGTAACTGAAGTTGCAATCATTTCTTCTTTGCATTGGTATCGGAAGTTTGAATCTTTCCGGATCACCTTTCTTTGCGAATTCTTCTATTATCGGTCCCCCCGGATATCCAAGCATTAATGGTCTTGCCACTTTATCAAACGCTTCTCCAACAGCATCATCTAATGTTTGTCCTAATATTTCATAATCCCCATGATTTTTCATTAAAACCATTTCAGTATGACCACCAGAGACAAGAACACATAAAACCGGAAACTCAATTTTTTTAAGATTACTGTAATAATTTCCTTTACTATTTTTTGCAAGATTGCTATAAACATGACCTTCCATATGGTTGACTAAAACAAGAGGCTTTTTGTATTTGATTGATAATTCTTTGACCCTTTTAATCCCGACTTCTAATGCAATAGCAAGACCTGGTCCGATTGTTACTGTGAATACGTCTATATCATCTATTTTTACTTTTGCTCTTTTCAATGCTAATTCTATTACTGGGTCGATTCTTTCTTGATGTGCTCTTTTTGCAATTATTGGTACTACTCCTCTCCATTTTTTGTGTAAATCAACTTGAGAAGAAATTATGTTAGACAATACTCTATCATTTTCACATACAGACGCACTTGTCTCATCACATGAAGTGTCTACCGCAAGTATTTTCATTTTTTCACCTAGAGTATTTCATTGCTATATTCTATTTTTCTTGTGTTTTTTTCTTGGTATTCAAATTTAACCCAGATTAATTCTACAGAATCTTTTATTTCACGTAATATTTTTGAAACTTTTTCTGCCCATTCGATTGCGATTATATTTGGTTGTTTAGTCATATCTTTAAAACCTAAATCAGTAAATTCTTCTTGTTCAAACATCCTGTAAGTGTCCATATGAAAAAATTTGAGATTTTTTTCTTTGACGTCATATTCTCTTACTAAGAAGAATGTTGGTGATCGAATGTTTTGTTCTATTCCTAATGATTTGGCTAGACCTTTTGTGAATTGAGTTTTACCTGTTCCTAACTCTCCCTGCAATGCAAATATTATCGGTTTTTTTCCAATGTTAATATTTTTTATTAATTTATTCGCCAATCTTTTAGTTTCACGTTCAGATTTTGAGATGAATGTTTTTGGAGATTTTAAGTTCACATCACCTTCACGTAGGATTTTCATTTCATTTAGTGTCGTATTAATAACAGTAGAAGGTTTGTTTTTTTGTAGTTTACCTGCGTCTATAATTAAATCAATTAAATTTTGTTGTTTTTTTGATGTATTGTCTAGGATGTTTTTTACCGTGTATGGAGTTTTCTTATATGATGCATTTGCTGATGTTGCTGTTATTGGTTTTCCGAATTTTTTGATTAATTTAAGGATTAAGGGATATTTTGGGATTCTTATACCTAAAGTCTCATCATCTGCCTCTACTTTTTTTACAACTTTTCCTTTACTTTTTGAAACTACTGTTATTGGACCTGGAAGATAATTATCATAGATATTCTCGGCGATTTCATTCATTTCAACATATTCTTTCGCCATTTCCTTATCAGAGACAGCAACAGATATTGCCTTTCCCTCTCGTTTTTTCTTATAGTCTAGTAGTTTCTCTACTGCTTTCTGGTTTGTCGGATCTGCAGCTATTCCGTAACAAGTCTCTGTAGGATAAACGACCAATCCACCAGAGTTAAGAGTATCAATACACCTGTCAATAACCTCTTCTTGGTTGGTATCAGATATTTTAATTATATCCATTTTCAGAACCTCGGTGATTATTAACTAAAAACTTCATGATTTAGCCTGCTTGACAAATAACTCTTTTTGACCAATTCTTCTAATGTTAGGTTTTCTAACCCTGATTTTAATCGAATAAGGTAGACTTGAAGTCGGAAGGATTCGAAGCTAGAACCTTTTTTAATATCCAAAAAACCATTTAGGCGTTTAACAGAACGGGAAACTGCCATTGGATTTATACTAAGAGTTCTAGAGATTTCTCTAACAGATAATCTAGCATCTGGTGTTTTCGATAGTTCTTTTAGAACTTTTAACACCATTAAATCATATTCTCTCTGTTTTTTAGCTGGTTTTTTCTTTCTCATATACAACTCTCACTCTCTTCGTGATACGACTGTAACGGATTATAAATTGTTGGTTAGAATTTAAATCTTTAATTTTACTACTATCTTTATGATTGGTGAAGATTCAATACATTCAAGGAGACTGTTAGTATATAATGGATTCCCGATAAAGGTGTATCCCTTTTCAAAAGATTTTGAAACTGTTTATGGTTCAATGGAAGAAGCAATGAGTCACTTATCGG
This sequence comes from Candidatus Aenigmatarchaeota archaeon, assembly GCA_017610225.1. The sequence continues at coordinate 8,590 of JAFCCM010000027.1, forward strand.
CTATAATTTCAGGAGACCCATGTATACTAAGAAGTCCTACTACAGGTAATTCATTTTCATATGGGATATCATTTCCATGGGGATATATGGAAAATGGTGTTCCAGTTAGAAAGGTTGATTTTTATGGTTTTGAATTTGATGGACCATGGGACGAATGTAATCCAGAGTGGTTCCCTTTTGCATTTAAAGATGGCCTTATTTGGCCATGCACTTCAATGGGATGTGGAACAGGGTTAATTATACTGGGAAGAGAAGAGAGTCTTAGAAGACAAATAGTAGAAGAAGGAAGAGAATTATCACATTATTTACAGGAATGGCCAGATATTGGAGAATTAGGTCCTGTCGAACCAGAAATTGTAAATATAGAAAAATAGGTTAGAATTCCCAAGAAGAATCGTTTTTACTCAGGATCTTTGTTATAACCTCTCCATTACAGAATTTTTGAACTAACCCACACAATTCTTGAATAATTTTTTGAATTTCTTCTCTCGTAACTGGTGGTAATCCTTCTACAACCAAAGTAAGATTCTTAGTATTTTCATCCATCTTGGACTTATCACACTCTCTCCAATTCCATCTTCTGCATAAAACTTCTTCTTCATCAACATAGATAACTTCTCCTGGTTTTGGGTTCTTGATCTCTTGAGAATTTAGCTCAATAAATTTTTCATTACCTTCAGCAAACTTTAGCGTAATATCTCCTTCAACTTTGTCTATATCATCCCCACCGACCGGAACTATATGTTTGATTGAGATGTAATTGTATATATCCACGATTTTGTTGATGTGTTTTAATTGGGTTCCATTCAGGATCATTCTATAGAGATTTTCTACAGAACACTTGTATTTCTTTGGTTTTGCTCCAAAAGATGAATAAGCTTTTCTCCAAGATTCGATCTTTGGGATTTGTGATAATGTTTCAGTACTAAAATTATCTCTTATATATTTCTCCTTGTTTTGAATCATTACCATAACTTCTTCGTTTTCCTCTATATTTTCGATTCTTTTTGCTAAAACTATACCTATGTTTAAACCAGGGAACTTCTCAAAAATTTCTTGTGATATTTTGAATTTCATTCTTTCCACCCATTAAATAATTTCTTTAGGTCCTAGGATTAAATATTTTCCCCTCAGATTAAACTTAAAAAGTTTCAATTCTATAAATAATACCTAAGTGTTTCTTATGAGGAAATGTACATACTGTAGAAGCAAAATGAAAGACAAATGGAATTATTGCCCTACTTGTGGCACTCAAGTTAACAAACAGATTAGTATGTTTAGTCTCATTAAAAAGCAGATGGATATTATGAGGAATCTAGTCGGTAGAACAGATGAATATGAACCAAGAATACAAGAACCAAGAAACGCTATAACCATTCAGATCAATAGCAGAGGAATGAGAGAGCCAAGAGTCCAAGTTTTCCCAAAACCAATTCCTTCCAGAGAAGGTCAACCTTATACTGTTAGAAAACCAATCCAGAGAAAAATGCCTGGAACTGTTGTAGAACCTGAAGTCAAAGTGAAAAGACTTGTTAGAGAGATGTTGTTTACTATCCCGTTGCCAAATGTCAAGTCAGGGCAAGATGTTGAATTGAAAATACTTCCAGACTCTGTTGAAATTAAAGCGAAAAAAAAAAAAAAAGGTTATTTTAAGATTCTAAATATTCCTAAAAATTATAAGTTAGTTGAGAAGAGTTTGAATGATGGAAATTTGAATTTGAAGTTTGCTATCTGAATTGATTTAATTCTTCAAACCAATAATCAACAACATGAAAATAGACTTACTCAAAGATTATGATATTCCTGAAGAATTCATAGAAAAGTTTAGACAACAGAATATTACAAAACTAAATGAACCTCAAGTCAAATCATTAAAAAATGGTCTATTGGATTTCAAGAGTCAGATTATATCTGCACCTACTGCTTCTGGAAAAACCCTTATCGCAACATTAGCAGCAATAAAAAAACTAAAGACAGAAGGATCAAAAGTAATCTATCTTGTCCCGCTCGTGGCGTTAGCTGGAGAAAAATGGAAATATTACAAACAATTATTTCAAGGAACAGGATTTCGAGTAGCAATATCCACTGGTGATTTTGATTCAACTAGCCAATGGTTATCAAATTATGATTTGATTATTCTCACTACAGAGAAATGTGATTCTTTGATGAGACATGAAACACCTTGGATCAAAGATATTGGATTAATTGTTGTTGATGAAATTCATCTTCTTAATGATCCGTCACGAGGCCCTACTCTCGAGATTACTTTAACAAGACTTCGGGAGACTGTCCCAAATGCACAAATTCTTGGTTTATCTGCAACAATTAGCAACGTGGATGAAATTGCCAAATGGCTTGACGCTAAATCAGTTAAATCTGATTATCGTTCTGTTCAACTTCATGAGGGAATTTATTTTAACAATAAGTTACAATTTTTTGGAAAAGATGATTATGATCTTAACGAAAAACTTTCAACCGAACAAAGTATTCTTGACAGTACAATTAAATTAAGAAAACAATCTTTGTATTTTGTTTCTACTCGTCGGAATGCAGAATCGCTTGCAGAAAAATTAGGAAAATTTAACCGAACATTCTTGGGAAAAAATGAAAAACAAGAATTAATGAAATTATCAGATCAAATTTTAAACATTTTAGAATCACCAACAAGACAATGTAAGAGGTTATCTGGTTGTATAAAAAATGGTATAGCGTTTCATCATGCTGGTCTCCTTGGTAAACAAAAAGGACTGATTGAAGATAATTTCAGGAATGGTTTGATAAAATCAATTTGTGCTACCCCCACTTTGGCGATGGGTGTAAATTTACCAGCATTTCGTGTAATCATTCGGGACATCAAAAGATATTATGGTGGATATGGGATGAGATATATTCCTGTATTAGAATACAAACAATTTGTCGGTAGAGCAGGTAGACCAGAGTATGACGATTTTGGTGAATCAATCTTGGTTGCAAAAAATGAAACCGATGCTCATAAGTTAACAGAGACTTACATACTTGGTGAACCAGAAGATGTTTATTCTAAATTATCTTTGGAACCAGTGTTACGAATGCACACTCTTGCTTTGATTGCGTCAGGTTTTTTAGATTCACGAAAAGGATTGATGAATTTTTTCAAAAAAACTTTTTATGCTTACCAGTATGGTGAAATAACTGATATTGAAACTAAACTTGACAAGATTCTTGATATGTTAATTAATTTTAAATTTCTCCAACCAAAAAAAGACAAAATAATCCCAACAACAATTGGTAAAAGAGTTTCAGAATTATACCTTGATCCCATCACTGCTTATCATTTTATCAAATCACTTAAACAAAACAACGAATCTACTCCAGATTTCACACTGATTCATATGATTTCTGATACACTTGAGATGAGACCATTACTTACAGTTAGGCAAGGAGATTATGACGAGATAGATGATAAAATAACAAAATCAGTTTTTCTTGAAAAAGTCCCAGAGGAATGGGATTTAGATTATGATAACTTTATGAAAAGTGTAAAGACTGCTATGTTGTTTGAATCATGGATTAAAGAAAAAACAGAAGATCAATTACTCTCACAGTTCCGAGTTGCGCCAGGAGAATTATATACAAGACTAAGAAATGCAGATTGGTTACTATATTCGATTAATGAATTAGGATTATTATTAGGAATGAAAAAAGTTTTGGGAAAAATCCGTAAGTTACGAGTAAGAATGAAATATGGTGTGAAAGAAGAGTTGTTGCCTTTGGTTAGGTTAGAGCAGATTGGTAGAATAAGAGCAAGAAAATTGTTCGGTCATAATCTTAAGACAGTATCTGATTTACGACAAGTACCAATAACAAGTTTGTTAAAAGTTGTAGGACCAAAAGTTGCTAACATGATTAAAAAACAATTAGGAGAAAAACATGGAGATGTGAAAGAAGAGAAACAGATGACTTTGAGTTAAAAAATATCATATTTTTTAACTAATTTCCAGGCGAACATAAATACCAGCCCACCAATTCCCCACAGTGGTATAGTCCAAAATGAAGTTGTAAGTAGTATAGAATTTGGATAAACCCACAAAAATTTTCTTACTTTTTCCCAAAACTTAACCAACCAGTATGCATCAATCCTTGAGATTTTGGTCTTGTGAATCCATAATTACTCTGCCATTCACGGATAATATTTTCCATACAGTTACAATTTTTGAAACCAGATTTTTTCATTTCTTCAAGGACTTTTGTCACCTGTTCTACATGAGGAGAATAAACAACTAACCACCCATCATCACTCAATTTTTTGTAAGCTTCAGGAACAACTTTTTCACAATCTTTCATATCAAGTGTTATTAAATCAAGATTATCTTCATCTATTCCATCAAGAATATCTTTGTTCTTAACTTCAATATTTTTCAATCCAGTTTTTTCAATATTTTTTTCAACAGATTCTGCAAATTCTTTTCTTTTTTCATATGTGACTATTTTCCCATTTGGACAATACCATGCTAGAAATATTGCTAGAAAACCAGAACCAGAACCAGCGTCAACTATTTTTGCATCTGTTGGGATTCCAGTATAAGCTAGAATTAATGATGAATCTTTTGGTGTAATTACTTGTGGTAGCCTTTTGAGTTCTTTCAGTATTTCGTTTAGATTTTTTTTCATGTTAACACTTTGTAAGAATTAGTAATAAGATTTAAATTACTTTCCTGACATCAAAAATAATTTCTAGATAAAAAATATATTCTTTCAGATATACATAAATATAGAGTGGTATAAATCAAAAAAATTTCGGTTGATAAATTAGCTAGTACATTGAAAAATCCTTGGTCTCCACTAGATGTAGCTGAATTTAACGATTCAATAATTAGAATAGCAAAAATTGAAGGGAAGTTTAAATGGCACAAACACGATAATGGTGATGAAATTTTTTACGTTCTAGATGGTGAATTTACATTACAAACCAAAGAACGAAATTTTGATCTCAAAAAGAATGAGTGTATAGTAGTCCCAAGAGGTATTTTACATTGTCCAAAATCAGATTCGTCAGCAACCATTTTGTTAATGGAGTTAAAAGATACTAAACAATATGGAGATTGAATATACAATAGTTACATACTTCTCAATCTTTTAATCCTATCATCAATATCCGGATGAGTTGACAAAGCAGCAGAAACTTTTTTACCAGAAAATGGATTAGCAATAAACAATGGGGCGACTGCTCTACTAACCTTCAATCCTTTATGATTATATTTTTTGATTTTTTCTAACGCTGATGCAAGACCTTCAGGATATCTGGTTAGAAAAGCTCCGGAAGAATCAGCCAAATACTCTCTTTTCCTGGAAATAGCAAGTTGAATAAGTTTAACAAAAATTGGAGCAAGAATTGCAAATACTAATCCGACTATAAGAAGAACACCACCTCCTCGATTGTTACGACCTCTACTTCTTCCTCCACCGTACCAAAGACTTCTCCCAAATATATCAGCAATAATAACAATCATCCCGACAAGAACAGCAACTAAGGTAGCGAACCGAATATCAAAATTCTTAATGTGAGACATTTCATGAGCAATAACACCTTCAAGTTCTGACCTGTTAAGAATCTTCATCATTCCCGTAGTGACACAAATCACACCATGTTCTGGATCTCTTCCAGTTGCAAATGCATTTATTTCTGGAGAATCAATCACATAAATTCTTGGAGTAGGTATTCCAGCAGCTAAAGCTAATTGTTCAACAACATTGACAAGATACCTGTGTTCTTTTCGCGTAGCAGGTCTTGCCTTGACTGCTGCTAAAACAATCTTATCACTGTTATAATATGAGACAATTGTAAATACTAAAGAAAATATCAACGCAATTGTTACAAACAGATAAGCAGATGCAGGATCATAAAACATCCCAATAACATAAACAATAAAAATAAGAGAAAGAAAAACGACTACCATTAACCCAACAGATTTGAGTTTATTTCTGGATATCTCATCCTGAACGTTTAGTCTTTTCATTCAATCAACTAGAATTTTACTTTCACTGGCTTTCTTTCTACTGCTGTTATTTCTAGGTGTTTTTTCTTTTTCTTTCCTAACATCCCTGCAAACATTAGTCCTGGAAATGTTGACACTAGATTATTGTATGTTAGTATAGAATCATTGTAAAATTGTCTTGAGTATGCAATTTTGTTTTCCACACCCGCTAGTTCTTCCTGAAGCATCATGAAATTTTCATTTGCTCTTAGTTTAGGGTAATTCTCTGCCAACGCAAAAATAGTCTTCAACGCACCTGTTATTTGATTGTTTGCTTTCACCTTTTCTTCGTCTGTTTTTGCACCTAACATTCTTTCCCTGGCTTTTGTTACTTTTGATATTACGTCTTTCTCGTGTTTCATATATCCCTTAACTGCTTCTACAAGATTAGGGACTAAATCCACCCTCTTTTTTAACTGCACATCTATCTGCGACCATGCATTGTCTACTCTGTTTCCAAGCCTGATTATTCTGTTGATATAATATACTACTACTAAAGCGACCAAAATAATTAATCCTATTATCAGCCCTAACATGTTATATCACATCTATTATTAGAATTGGTTTAATAAAATATTATAAGTTACTCTTCTGCAATAAATTCTTCTTTTTTGTATGTGAATTCCTTTTCTCCCCTACTTTTCATTATTTCCTTTGCAAGCAACCAGTAGACTAGTCCAAGGGATTTTCTACCTTTATTGTTGCACGGAATAACTAAATCAATATTTCTTGTATCATTAAAAGTGTCACATAAGGCAACTACAGGTATTCTTGAATCCACAGCCTCTTTCAAAGCTTGTTTATCAGACATAGGATCTGTTAATAGTATAACATCAGGTTCCAAAAACTTACTGTAATTAGGATTGGTTAGAGTACCAGGCATAAATCTTCCTAGGATAGAATCTGCACCAATTATTTCGGCAAGTTTTCTAACACCTTTATGTGAATTTGTTTTCCTACCGACAATAAGGATTTTTTTGTTTTTTACAAGAAACTTTGTTGCGATTGCAATTCTTTTGTCGAGCAATTTCAAGTTTAAGACAGATAACCCATCATCTCTTATCTTGTAAATAAACTTTTTCATACTAGCAGTCTTTGACTTCATACCTATATGCACACCGCATGAAAGGTAATCTTCTTGTGGTATCAATAATTTCTCAACCATTTAATCAACCTATATATTTTAAATCTTCTTTATCTCCTTTTCCTCTTCCTATTTCTTCTGCAAGCATTTGTGATAAGGCTTTTGACTGAACTTTTTGGATTTTGCTCATGAATTTTTCCATCTCTTTTATCTTGTCTTGTAGTTCAGACATATCGATTTTAACGTTTAATATCTTAACTAAAACTTTTAAGATTATCTCTGCTGTTTTTGGATCAGGTATTTCTGGCATTCCTGACGTTTCCCCCAGTAAACATAAACCATCCATGTCTCTATATCTACCTAAACCCAGTAAAAGACCAGAGGCCCCGATTATTGTTCCAACTTTACTCCCGGTATCAAAATCTATACCAATTTTTTCATATTTTTTAATAACTTTAGGGTTACTGACGGCCCCGATAAGTTTATCATTCTTTTCTTTGGCTTGAACACTTAAACCAGCAGTAGTGATTATATCTTTAACTCCGAGTTTTTCAAGAAGGTCAAGGATTGTTTCTACAATTTCATAATGTCCTACTGGATCTACACTTTGACTATCACCTATCAGAAAAACAATATCTCTTTGTTTTTTGTCTTTAGATTTCCAGTAATAAAATTCATTTTTTAACACATGAACAGCCGAACTTTGATGTATAAGCACAAAAGGCATGAAGTGAGAAGACATCAATTCCGCAAATTTTTTTGCTTTTAATTCTTCAAGTAAATAACCAACTGCTATTCTACCAACATTTCCAACACCAGGTAACCCTTCGATGAAAATTGGGTTATTTAGTTTTGGTAATTCTCCTATTAATCTTATTTTTGTTCCATTCATTTAATCATCTCCTATTTTAAAATTTGCTTCCCCGTCTTTTATGGTTAGGATTTCCTTTTCCAAATTTTCCCTAAGATTTTTTTCTGTTTGTTTGGGATCATTCGTTTTTATCTCTATACTATATCTAGGAGCACTGATATATTTTATCTTCCATTTATATTTGTCATGTAAATTATTAAGAAATTCTTTTACCCTTTCAACACCATCTCCTGTGAAAAATTTCAATTCGAGAATGGCTTTGATATTGATTTCTTTCTTTTGAATATTTTCTTTTGCAATCTCTTCCATGATTTTTATATATTTTGGATTAACGCCCCTCCTAACCAATTGCTCTGGGTTTTCATTAGCAAGATTGAATGCAGCGAACATATCCCCAAATATTTCCTGGAGTTCATAACCTATTTTTTCATATGCTTCATCTATCGATTCAATTCCTAACTTTTTCCCAACAAGTCCAAGCATTTTTTCTGCTCTTTCTTCTTGTTTGTAGTCTTGAAGTTTCTTTTCCTTTGCTTTTTTGGATAATCTTTTCAGACTTAGGTTTATATGACCTTTTTCTAGATCAACTCTCATAACTTTTGCTGCATACTGTTTGTTTTGTTTGACAAATTTTCTAATATCTCTGACCCATCTTCCAGACACTTCTGAGACGTGGATCATTCCTTCTTTTCTAGGATATTCGTTTAACGTGCATAAAGCAGAATAAGGTGTGATAGTTTTAACAGTGACTAAAACAACTTCTCCTGTTGTTGGGAAACCTTTTCTTTTGACCATAATTATCTACAATATGTGATATTTGAAGATTTAAATTAGTTTAGAATCAACGCCTGAACTTTGGTAGAATAAACCCAACCTTCTTTTTGTAGTTTTTCCATTGTTTCCCAAACTTCTTTTCTAGATATTTTTCTTCCTTTTTTGACCTTATTATCAGGATTACACAAAATGCGATTAACAATGGTATAGCTTCTAGACTTTGAAAAAATATCTCAGCACCTATCGCTATCATAATCCAGGAGGAGAACATGGGGTGTCTGACTATTCTATAAGGGCCTTTTGTCTGAAGTTTGATTTTTGGTTTGATGTCTCTATAATGTACACCACCGAGATATTTTATTGAAACCATCCAGAATAAAAATCCAAATAACATGAGGAAAGCACCGATGATTTCATGGATTAGTGGAATATTAGAAGATGTTCTTATTAACGAGAAATAGAATGCTAAAAGACATAGAACAGTTGGAGTGTAGATTAGGATATTGTCTGTTATTTTTCTCATGATATTATTTTTGTGTTTTTGGGATTAAAAGTTGATGTAGAATATGTGTTTTTTTTTGTTTATGGTTAAATATTTGGAATTTTTCAATTCTTCCTATTAAAATCCTCTTCTTTTCATTCTTCCGTTGTAACGTGGTGTCGTTGAAAATGGTATTGGTCTTTTAGGAACATAGACATCTCCAATTACACGAACCTCATATCGAGTACCTTCTCTAGTGCCAAAGGGGTTGCATATTTCACGGGACGTAGTACTAACATGTCGAACCTCACTTACAGTAGCAAGACTTCCATGTAACCTCCGAGCTGCAACATGAATATTATTTTTAGCGGCATTTCTACATGCTGATTTAAAAGAATTTCCATAACCAGTAGCTGTAACTCTACCCACTCTTACCATAAACCTCTATTTTATTATTTAGAGAGATAATAATTTATAAATTAACTCTCTATTTCCCATTTATTAACTAACATATTTAACTACAGAAGTCATGCAGGAGGAGAGATTCGAACTCTCGAACCCACTAAGGGACTGGCTCCTAAGGCCAGTTCATTTGACCAGACTTTGATACCCCTGCTTGACTAATAGTTGGAAATCAAAAATATTTAAATCAAACAATTCATGACATAATTTATTTTATCTGGATACTAATAACCTATTGGTAACATGAAAAAAATCACTTGGTTTTTAATCTTAGTCCTTCTTTGGACAACTATATTCCTAACATCTCAAAATCTACAAATAAAACTATCTTTACTGATTCTTTCCCTTTGTGTGATTCTCTGGACGAGTGAGTTAATCCCTATGTGGATGACTGGGCTAATACCTTTGGTTGCTGGACCTCTGCTTGGTTTAATTACATTGGATCAGGTCACAAACAATTACTTTGCTCCTGTGATTTTTCTACTTCTTTCAGGTTTTGTTTTTTCCTCAGCAGTCTCAAAATGGAAAATAGATAAAAAAATTGTATATTCAATAACAAAAATATTTGGAAAAAATGCTAGATTCACAATCCTCGGAATAATACTTGCGACAGCTTTTTTATCATTGTTCATGCCAAACACTACATCTACAGCCTTGATGCTTCCTGTTGGTTTAGGAATCCTAGCCGCTACCAGAAACGTCAAAAAACAATTTAGGACTTCTCTCATGCTTTCGATAGCCTACTCAGCTTCAATCGGTGGAACAGGGGTGTTAATAGGAACTACAACTAACCTAATAGGTGTAGAATACATGATGAGAGAAAATATTCAGATAGGCTTCCTTTCGTGGTCAAAGATGATCTTACCTTTCACTCTTATACTTCTGGTGATTTTATGGCTGTACATGACAAAAAGAACTAAATTACCTGAAAAAATTGTCATAGATGTAGAGGATATCAAGTTAAGTTCCCAGGCGAAAGTTGTGATTGCAGTCTTACTATTGACAGTTATTGCTTGGATTATAAGACCATTTATTCCTGAAAGATTCAATCTTCCGATAAATGATATTGGTATAGGTGTGGTTTCTGCTTTATCACTCTTCTTCATAAGTTACAAAAGTAAACCCATTCTTCAAATAAAGGACACAAAGATACCTTGGGGAATTGTTCTTATGGTCGGTGGTGCTTTAGCGGTTGGAAATATACTCTTGAACACTGGTATATCTGATCTGTTTGTTGATGCTATGAGTTTTCTACCAAGGAATAAGTTAGTATTTTTGATTGTAACAGCAGTTATTGCAAACTTTTCGACAGAACTATTGTCTAATACAGCCTTATCTGCGACATTAATTCCGATTATTATTCAACTCTACAGATCAGTTGGTTTTGACCCATTTTTAGGAATACTTACTGTTGCTGTTTGCAGTGATATGGCGTTTATGCTTCCTATAGCTACTCCACCAAATGCTATTGTTTCTAAAAGTAAATCAGTTAATTTCAGGAAGATGATTAGTCATGGTTTTTGGTTGAATCTGATTGTTATTGTTCTTTGGGTTTTGTATGCTAGTATTTTTCTGGTGTAAAAAAAGAGTGCTCCCGACGGGATTCGAACCCATGTTTCCCCGATAACAAGTTTTTAACTTAGTTATCTCTACGGCTCGAAAGGCCGCTATCCTTACGACTTTATTATTGGCCGGGCTAGACTACGGGAGCGTTTATGTTAATTTATACCACAAGTTTTTATTTCTTCCGAGTGGGCCGAACCGGATTTGAACCGGTGATTTCTGCCACGTCAAGGCAGCGTCTTTTGACCTAATTTCTTAGTTAACCAACTGGACCATCGGCCCCCAACTTAAATGGAAGTTTAATATTTTTATATTCTTTGTAAAATTTCGGGGCATCTTTTACATAAACTTTTTGCCCGCTAATAAATTTCTTATGAAATCTAACTATATGTTTAAGATTTGAGCTGCCAACTATTTTAAAATATCTTATCACATTGTTCCAAACACCAGTACTTACAAACTTTTCATTACTTGTTGTAAAAATCTTTAATTTTTGATTCAATTCTTCCACTTGTTTAATTATTATTGGGTTGTTTGACCAAAAATTAACGTAATTTCTTATAGAACCATCTGTATCGACTAAACCCCTTAAACAACTACAAGACAAATTTATATTTTTCACTATTACTTCCGGAATTTTGGACTTATTTTTTATTTTATCCCCATAAGGAAGACCACACGTTTCATGTAAGAATTTACAAATTTTCACAGAACGCAATTCAATATAAATTAAATTTCTCCCCTTCTCTTTCCTTGATGTGGTTTTTATTTCAAAAAGATTTAAACACAAATTAGATATATAATCAAGATAAGACATTTCATATCTTGGGTCAAAAGAAATCCTCATAAAATATTTTGTAAGAGTTCCATCTCCTAGGCATATACCGATAAATTCAGCTAATTTTTCATTCATTTTTGGTATTTTGACTTCTTTAATGGTCCTATCAGCAAGATTCCTGGGATATTTAACACCAGTAGTCTTTCCCCCCCTCTTTCTCCACAAATTTAGTTTATGTGAATACTTTTTAGTCATGTTTTTATAACCAATTTTGCCTCCTTTAACACATCCCCAGTTATCGGGAACTATTCCTTTTATTCCAAATTCTTTCAAATTAATACTAGATTTTTTCGTTAATAAAATTGCGACTTTTGATGGTAATAATAAACTCTCATTATAGTATTTTTTCATACTAGAATAGGTCATACCTAAATCTTCATTCAAATCAATCGAAAGTTTTCTTAGAGAAACACCCATTTCTTTGCAAACTTCATTCAAATATCTTTTTTGTTCATTTTCTTCAAATAAAATTCTCATAAATATAATTATCTTTTTGACCATATAAATATATCTTAACTAACTTGACTATAGAACTATATTAATTAATCACACTAATGACTTAAACCCTTTCTCACGCTGAGGGTGAAAATAACCCAATCTAGTTAAATCTTATAGGATGTAATTGGGTTAAAGAACTCAATACTGTCTTCTAATATTTTCCCCAAATATATCGTACATAATGATATGAGAAAACGCCAGTAAAAATCCACAAAAATATTCCCATTAACCAAAATAGTGTTTTACACCTTTCAAGATTCAGATTACCAGTCAAAAAAGCAATTAACGTTATAATAAATATTACAAAAAGACCTATCATTCCTATTATAAGCCAACGAGATTTGAAAGATTTATTTAAAAAATTCGAAAATGATTTCCACTCTTTACTCATAAGAATATTATTTCTTTTCTCTGTTTAAAGTTTTTTCATATTTTTCTTCCAATTGATAAACAATTTTCTATCACGCTGAGGGTGGGATTTGAACCCACAAGTCCCAAAGGACGCTAGCTTAGCAGGCTAGTGCGATACCGGGTTACGCGACCTCAGCATATAGATACAGTTAAATTATTAATCTATTAAAATTTATTAAATGATTAGTCTATAAGTATTATTAAGGAGGTTAAAAAATATGCCAATTACTGTAAAAAATATTTCCGAAATGTTTAACAAAGATGTGTTCACAGACAGAGGACTTTATTGTGGTAAAGTTTCTGACGTAGAATTTGATCTATCTAGATTTAAACTAAGATCTTTAGTAATAGAGGCAGCTAAAGGAACATTTCTTGGTAAAATGGTTGGGGGTAAAAAAGGAATAATTGTTCCATACCAAATGGTTCAAGCAACTGGAGATATTGTTCTAATAAAACACATATCAACACCAATGCCTGAGGAAGGAGAATCTTAGTGAAAATACCAAAAAAAACAAAAGAAATGACTTGGGCAAGAGTCGGAGAATCATATGTTCTTCTAGATCCTGATACTAAAAAGAATGTTACTATTGATCCTATTGCTTTTATGGTTTGGGTACAATGTGATGGAAAGACTAAACTCGAGAGCATGACTGATGTTTTTTCTGTTGACGGTAATAGAGATATAGTTCAAGCCGCAATAAAAGGAATACTTAGTAAACTGGAACAATCTGGTTTGATTTCTTGGAGTGAATAACTATTTAGGTGCTTGTAAAGTTCTGACCCCTTCTATATCATAATACATTATTTCCTGACCAGACTCTAACTTACCCTTCATATCTTCTGGTATATCCAATTCGAAATTAGAATAATCAGTTAAATCCATCATCTGGACTCTTTCACCAACTATTGCAAGGACTTGAGCTTGTTTTTTCAGTAATATTGGGACAGGGACTTTAGCGTCAGCAGGTTTGATTATATTTCTTCTTCTACCATCGAATAACCCCATTCCTTCTACTCTACCCTTAGCTGCTCCATGCTTGCCAGATTTAGAAATGCTAATACTAACAACCTTGCATGCAACACCATCAATAAGAATAAAATTACCTTTTTTCAGATTTTTAATAGTACTTTCTCCCATTTTTTTCACCTTAATTATTATTATCTACACGCAATTTTAATATCACTTGCCTTTACGGTTACTCTCCCTGCGTGATGTGAAGCTGATACAGCATCTCTTGCGATTGCTTCTGCCACATCTAAAACACTTTCTTTCAATGCTTTTACAGCTGATACAGCAACTCTTTCAGCACCGGCTTCTCGTGCTATTTTCTCCAAAGGAGCAAGTGGAAAATCTCTAACCATAAATACACCTCCATTAACTAGATAAAAATTATATTATAGATTATTTAAGCGTTTTTGTTGAAAAAAACAATTATTGACTTTATCCCTCTAAAAAAAGCATTTTTAATCTTTATTAATAGAAAATAAATATAATTACATCCTGTAATAAATACAAAAGATTAAGTGATTGAACCGAAAGATTTAAATACTTTGCTATCTTTACTTATTAGTGATTATCATGACTCAAGAACCTAAAAACATTAGTAAAAAAGGCAGAAAGTGTCCAGAATGTGGAAGTACTCTTTTTATTGAAGATAAGAATCGTGGAGAAACAGTATGTGCTAAATGTGGATTAGTTCTAGAAGAGGGATTTATTGATAGAGGTCAGGAATGGAGATCATTTGATTCAGAACAGGCTTCTAACCGTGCAAGAACTGGTGCTCCATTAACATATACTAAGCATGATAAGGGAATGACAACTGAAATTGGAAAAGGTTTAGGAGAATTATACAAAGTTCCTGGAAAGAAACGTGCACAATATTATCGTTTAAAAAAATGGCATAAAAGACTGATAGAGTCAAAAGATAGGAATTTGTCTTTCGCGCTTTCTGAATTACAAAGAGTTATTTCATTCCTTAACTTACCAAAATCAGTTCATGAAAAGGTTGGTAGATATTACGAAGAAGCTGTGGACAAAGGTTTGGTAAGAGGAAGATCAATTGAATCTGTTATTGCTGCTTTAGTTTATGGTGTTTCTAGACAATTTGGTACTCCTAGGACTTTAGATGAAATTGCTGAAGCTTCTGGGCTTGAAAAGAGAGATATTGGAAGAACATACAGATATATTGCAAGAGAATTGAAAATAAGAATTCTTCCTGCAGATCCACAGATGTTTGTTCCAAGATTTTGTTCAATGCTTAATTTAAGTGACAAAGTTCAAGCAGGTGCGATTAATATTTTACGAAAAGCAAAGAAACTTGACATCACAAGTGGTAAAGGACCGACTGGTGTTGCTGCGGCTGCCATCTATATTGCATGTGTACTTAACAGTGAGAAGAGAACTCAAAGAGAAGTTGCATCAATTGTCAACGTCACGGAAGTGACGATCAGAAATCGTTATAAAGAGCTCGTAGAGAAATTAGGTCTGCAAAAAGAGGTAGATGAGAAAACTAAAGAGGAAAAATAACATTTCAGTTATTATACCTTAAAATAATCTTTCACTAATCCTTTCAAAGTTTCTAACCCTTTGAAATTATATCCTTTCAATTCCGAGAACTCCTTTGGTGTTACCCATTTATATTCAGAAATATTTTCTTCCTCATCTGGGTTTTTACTCAAATCAATTCCTTTGCTTAAGGGTGTACACAAATAAGTTATACAAACAACTTGGTCACCATCAAACCTAAAAAAATACCAAGTCCCAATTATTTTTTCAATTTTTACATCAAGGCAAACCTCCTCTCTTATCTCTTTAATTAAATTTTCTTCTGGGGATAACCCATGTTCCATCCGTCCACCAGGAATATCTATGAATTCTTTACCGTCATGTTTTTGTTTTATAACTAGAAATTTGCCATCTTTAACAATCAAACCCTTGGTTGCACATCGAACTATTTTCAGATTAATCACCTATTAACTTTTCCCCATATTTTTCCAACCAATCTATCAACCCAACTTCATAATCTTTAGTATTACCATTAATTATCTCAACAATATCATCAACATTCTGGTCAACACTTCTCTCACTAGTATCTACTTCATAAACATTGTCATTACATTCAATAGATTCAGATGTTATAACACCAAGTATTTCTGCGTCAACATTTTCTTTGATTTTTTCTGGCTTATCTGGATATTTTTCTTTTAATCTTTTTTCAAGAATTTCAGGATTACATCTTAGAATAATTGTGATATCACAAGGAATTTCATGAGCGACATGACCTTCGATTATTACATTATCTTCAACCTTTTTCAAATATTCTTCAATTTTTTTCATGTCAAGAATTTTAGCATTTCTTTTTTTGTCTTCACCCAAGTAAGCATTCAATTCTTTGGCAAGATCATTAATACTAATTAGTTTCCAACCCAATCTTTCTGAGAGTTCTTCTGAGATTATTGTTTTGCCTGTACAAGGTGTTCCGGATATACAAATTTTCATGAT
>JAFCCM010000028.1 GCA_017610225.1 Candidatus Aenigmatarchaeota archaeon
GTGACTATTCCCAAAGCAGCTAAGCAAACCGTAAAAACTATTCCAAGAATCAATACCTCTATCATTCAATCAACTTATTACTTAATAGTAAGTAAAAACTTAAGAACTTAATATTTCCCTAACTTCACTCTCAAGAAGACCAAAATGAAGGGCTATCTTGCTAATTTTCCAGCCGTAAGAATTGAGTTTGACAACTGCTTTACTAAACTTAGGATTGCCAGGAACACAGGAATTATCTAATCTCTTCTTAATTTTCCAAAAGTTTTTTCTTCGCCCTTTAATACCAGGAACCCTTTGAATATTCTTTATCAAATAATCTCCAACCTTATCACTCCTAACCCATTCCCAGAGATAGTCATTACAAGGAAATAACTCAACAGCCTTGACAAGCAGACAGAAGATTTGATCAGTAAGAAGTGAATGTTCCCGAAGACTAGTCTTAGTAGAATCTCTGACATCAGAAGGAATCTCTTCCAAAACCTGACTGTTTTCAATAAATCTTTTCAGTTTACCAACATCAAGATAACTGTATCTGAAATGCTTTTTCAACTGAGTTTCAAACATGTTTTTCAAATAATCCCAATACTTGCCTTGAGGAACAACATAATCCTCGCTATTAACTCTTTGCAAACCAGACGAGAACTGATCAGCATATAGATAATCTTTGCCATTGCCTCGCTGATGAAACCTTCTCAAACTACTAATTATCTCACCATCTCTTATCCCACATCCAAGAAGTAATTCAACTATGACTTTCTGATGATTTTTTCTGTCAAAGACTTTTCCTAGGTCATGTGTTAGAGCAACAAATCTTAAGGCGTTCATTGTTATCATTTAATATCTATACATAATCGTATAATCGTTTATAAACAATTGTAGAGTATAGTTGGAATGAATGTTAGTAAAAAGACAGGAAACATTAGATATAGTTCAAAAATAAGTTAGAATAACGTTAGAATTTTTAGATAACGTAGCAAAATCTTGATACCATGAATATATTGTCTATTTGTTTCTTGTTCATATAGAAATTATTTTGCTATTTGAGGTTAAAAAGATTTGGAGGAAAAATTAAATTTAAGCTTCATTTTTAAGCTAGGATTCTATCTAAAACTTCTGGAGCGTGATATCTCGAAGTAAGATGTTCATAACCTTTTCCTCGATATAAAGATTCATTATCTTGAGGTACTTCTAATGGATCATCACTCCAAACAACTACAGTACGACATCTCAATTCAATAGGAATACCATCAGCAAGAACTTCACCAGCCCCGAGATTATTTGCAAGAACATATCCGTCAAATTCCCCTGATTCTGCCAATTCTTTCAATCTTCTGAGATTATCTCTAGTTGGATCATATGATGAATAAAATCCAAATATTAGACTCGTTACAACATAACCCATACTAGTTAAACGTGAATTAACCTCATCATTTGGATTTGATGTAATCAAAATTTTTTTTCCTAGCATATTTTCACCTAACCATAATTTTATTTTATTATTATAGAATTAAATTCTTGACTTTTCCTATCTGGTATTAAAGATAAGGGATAATTTAGAAAACTAATATCACTCTTCTTTCAAAACAGAATCATATTTTCCTTCGTCTATATCTTTTAATGTTTCCTTGGGTGTCTTTCCCTCAACAGTAACAGGCATACTAACACAACTACCAACCACTTCCTTAACTGCAGATTTGAAAGTCTTTGCCAAGAGAGAATCTCTTTTCATTTTCGCAACTCTTACACATTGTTCCATCTTAACATCAGCCACTATTTCTCTTACTTTTTCCTTCTCTTTATCTTTTCTCGCTTTCTCTGCTTTTTCTCTTTTTTCTTCTTTTTTTGTTTTCTTCTCTTCTGTTTCTTCTTCTCCTTCTTTTTTCTCATCTTTCTTGTCTACTTTCTCGTTTTCCTTTTTCTCCCCCTCTTTAGCCTTTTCTTCACCATTTTCTGGCTCTTCTGTCTTAGTTTCTCCTGCAATTTTCTTTAGACCAAGTTCTTTTCTAAGTAGTGAAGAAACGGGTGGAGTACCAATTTTTATCTCATAAGAGTGATCTTTTTTGTTGATTATAACTTTAACAGGAACATTCATGCCAGCATAGTCTTTGGTCTTCTCGTTAATATCCTGAAATAACTGACCCATATTGACCTTTAACGCTCCCAACTTCGGAGCTGTGGCTGGACCTGGTTTAGCCTTCCCACCTTCTATTAACAAATCAAGTGTCTCTGTGTCTGCCATATTATCAACTCATATAATTAGTAGAATTAAGGTATTTAAAATAATCAGGTCTTGATTTTAACTGGTTCTAATACTTCTTCCTTAGTATCAATTCCCATAAAATACTTCATTAACTTCTCGTCCATTTCAATCATCTTCTGTGCTATTGGATTGTCTTCATTAAGTTTAAAAAGTCTTGCTCTACCTATTTGTCTTGTCTCTATTACTACTCCAAACTCTACAAGCTTAGGAAATACTTCATGTAATGTTGGCCATGCTATTCCTGAATTTTCTGCAATCTCTGTCAATGGATAGTCAAATTCTCTGAAAGTGATTAGAAAATCTAGTACTTTGATTAAAGGATAGTTTCCAAAAATTTCAATAAATACATATTTGGGTTCTTTTTGATTCATGATTATTTATAGAATTTAAGGTTTAATAACTAAAATTAACTGTATGTATGTCGTTAATCTAGATACAGCAGAAGAACAAGTTTTTCCTGACCGTCGTGTAAGAAGTCTTATAGGGGTACCTGAAAATTCTCCTGTTGGATTCGCTTATATAGCAATTTCAGATAAAGTAGGACTACATACTCATAGAGTAACAGATGAATATTATCTTGTTTTAGAAGGAAAAGGTGATCTAGCAGTTGGTGAAGAGAATAGAATTATAAAGAGAAATGATCTTGTATATATTCCAAAAAACACTCCTCATTCAATAAAAAAAATAGGAAAGAAAGATTTAATTATGCTTGTTATGACATATCCTCCATGGACAGAAAAGGATGAGATCTCATTAGAAGAATAATCTTCTACTCCTTCTTTTCAATAACCTTAACCAGTCCAGCATTAACAGTAACAGGAATAGGAACAGTAATTTCAATCAATTCAATCGTAACTTCAACCTTAGCCTCATCAAATCTTTTAACCTTACCTTTCTCTCCCTTAAATGGCCCACCTATTACTTCAACAATATCCCCTACATTAATCTTGATCTCGACTTTCTTAGGTTGTAAAAATCTTTTAATCTCATCAACAGAAACAGGTTTTCTTATTATTCCTCTAGCATGACTTGTCTCCTTAACAGCATCTTCTATATCTTTCAAATCCCCCTCAATAAAAATATAACCTCTGATCTCCTCTGGATGAACAAGAGTTTTAATATCTAATCCTCTAATCTTAGATTTATTAGCTATACCATTAATGGCAACATTTTCCCTTCCAATTATTGTTTTGACTGCGTATATCATCTAAACACCAACCAATGCTGAAACCATGTAAAATACAAATGAAATCAACCCTATGACAAAAAAAGCCATTAAACATATTCTTGAAATTCTCTTCAATTCATTCATACTTGGCTTCTTGGCGAGAATTAATACTCTCTTATACTTCTTGACTGTTTCCTTCAAGTTAAAATTTAAGTTAAATTTCATAATTACACCAAACTTTAAAGTAATTATCTTACATAGATTAATAAATTAAATAGAAAAAGAAATAAAAGAACTTATTCTATAAATTCTATTCCTAATTCTTCCTCAACAAAAGTTTTCTTTGGTCTTAAAAGCTTCTCTTCGATCATTTCATCGCTTCCTTTGACACCAGTTACTACTATCAATACTCTGACAGTCTCTGCTAAATCCTTGTTAACCTGAGCACCCCAGATTATCCTTGCATCTTCACTTAGTCTTCCTGAAACTGCTTCAACAACTTGTTGGGCTTCTCTTATTGTTATATCCGGACCACCAGTAACATTAATCAATGCACCTTCTGCCCCTTCTATGTCTAGTGATAGTAATGGGTTACTCAAAGCCTTTTCTACAGCTTCTATTCCTCTGTTTTCTGTATCTGATTCTCCCATACCAATCATTGCTAATCCACCATTAGTCATTACAGCCCTTACATCTGCTAAATCCAAGTTAATCAAACCTGGTTTAGTTATTAGTTCTGCTATTCCTTTAACTGAGTTTACTAAAATCTCATCAGCAACTTTGAATGCAGTCGCCAAAGAAACATCAGGAACTATTTCCAATAATCTGTCATTTGGAATAACTATAATCGTATCAATATTTTTTCTTAATTCTTCTAATCCCCCTCTTGCATTATCTCCTCTTACTTTACCTTCCATCGCAAAAGGCAGTGTAACAACAGCAACTGTTAGAACTCCCATTTTTTTTGCTACTTCAGCTATAATCGGGGCAGAACCTGTTCCTGTTCCCCCACCTAGACCACAAGTAATGAAAATCATATCAGAACCTTCAAGAGCTTTTTTGATATCTTCTCTACTTTCTTTTGCTGCTTCACAACCTACTTTTGGATCTCCACCTGCACCTAACCCACTAGTGATTTCTCTCCCTATTAACAATTTCTTATCAGCATCTGAATAAAGAAGATCTTGAGCATCAGTATTCATTGCAATAGTTTCTACACCTTCTATACCTACCTGCATCATTCTAGTGATAGTATTATTACCAGCACCACCAGAACCTATGACTTTGATGCTTGCTTTACTTTTCTTTAGAAATCTCTTTAGTTCTTCATCAATCTTAGATAATCTTCCGCCATTATTTCGTGGTACAGCCATAATCATTTACCTCCAATCAGTTATTACAAACTATATCATTTAAGGGTAGTTAAATTTAAATGTCTTATCTAGTTTTTTTTCTATTTAAGAGTAGTTTTTTTAAGTTTTGAAGTAAATTAATCTTCTGTTACTCTTGGAGCAAGAACAAATCCTAATGATACTTTATCCAAACTTGAGAAATCCAATCTCATAGGATAATCTTTAGCCCATTTCAAACTAGTTTCATCAGCAAGTTTTGATGCTTTAATCATTTTTTTCAGATATTCTAACGGGTATCTTGAAACTACAGCACCTGTTACATTCAAACCTGTCAGACTCTTATTTCCCTTTTCTAGACTTAGTTCTGTTGAAGTTATATCACCAGATGCTCTCATACTAAATTTCTCATTGTTTGCATCAAAGATAACAGAATCTCCAGCAACATCAGCATCTTCAATCCCACTTTTAAGCACATCTGTTTTAACTTTTATCTTGGCTTTGAAATCTAATTCATTAATTGGTGGAATTTCTTCTTGTGATATATCAAGCAAAGGAACAGTGAATTTTCTGCTTGAGGAATTTTTCATAATTATTTCCAGCTTATTATCTTTCAATTCCATTAATAACTTATCTTTTGGTTTTAGTCTCTTAAGGACTGACACTAGATTAGAAATATTAATTGCGAGATTTTGTTCACCTTCGACTTTGAACTCATCAAAAACTGTTGGTGGTAACTTAAAGTCAACAACTGCAACCATTGCTCTATCCGCAGCAATTAAAGTCATTCCATTTTTATCTATTTTAAAAATACCTTCGTCTATCAGTTCACCAATAGTTGTTATAGAATCTTTAAACACATCTGTCTTTGACATCATAGCTTTGAACATTCAATCACACCCCTATTTTATTATACAATTCATCAACTTTCTTGTAGAGGTTAACATTCAGACCAGTCAAATCTTGAACAATATCTGCCTTCAATTCAAATCCTTCATCCGTTGGCATTACTGATCCGAACACTCTTATCAGCTGATTCAAATCAATTGTATCTATTATATTAGGTAGATTTACAAATACTTGAAGTTTTGCACTGCCGTCATCTATTACTATGGTCTCATCTTTCTTGTCTACTATCATTCCTACTACTTTGACCTTGAAATCATTTTCAGGGCTGATTTCTGATATTTTTCTTTTGTTGTAGTGATTTTGGTTTGGCATGAGGTAATATTGGGATTGAAGATATAAATCAATAAACAATTTAACTTTTCTAATCAAAAATCTAAGAGATAATCATGTTCAGATTAGCCATTAGAAATATAACCCGTCAAAAAACAAGAACTGCCCTAACAGTAGTAGGAATACTCATAGGTATAGCAGCAATTGTTGCCTTGGGATCAATCTCTGAAGGATTAAGAGTTCAGATATCAAAATCCCTAGAACAAGCCAGTGGGTTAGTAACAGTCATGGAAGAATCTAATGGAAATCTGTTCATGTCAATGAGTAGTAGCGAACTCTCACAAGAGGCTGTCGATGAGATAATGGCTGTAGATGGTATAGAATCTGCTACACCAGTTCTGTATAGAATGGGATATCTAGAAGAGGGTCATGGTATGGGACAGCCTACATTATTTGAATCAGGAGTTAAGCCAGAAGATATTGAATTATTCACAACAGAAGGTGTTGTACTTGATGAAGGGGAATTGCTAGAAGAAGGAGATGTTGATTATGCAATGGTTGGATGGACTTTATCAGAAGATCTTGATCTAGAAGTTGGAGATACAATAACAGTCGAAGAAAAAGACTTTACAATCAAAGGAATATATGAAGAATTTGGTGATCCAGGATTAGATTCTGGTGTTATAATACCATTAGATGTTGCACAAGAACTTCTTGAAACAGACACATACTCAGCAGTGATAGTTTATCCTGAGGACATTGATGAAGTTCAGGACGTAGCAGATGCAATAGAAGACTCAGTAGAAGGTGTGTCAGCATTTACAACAGCAGAGTTTGCAAAACAGATAGGACAGATTGTTAACCAGATTGGTTTCTTTACTATTGGAATAGGCGCAATATCAGCGATTGTTGGTGGTCTAGGTGTCATGAACACAATGATCATGTCTGTGATGGAAAGAAGACGGGAAATAGGTGTGCTCAAAGCAATAGGTGCAACAAATAGTTATATTCTCAAGATGATATTGATTGAATCTGCGTTGATTAGTTTGATTGGAGGTCTTTTGGGATTAGGAATTGGTTTTATCGCTTCAAAAGGATTAGGATTTGTCACAGGAGGTCAAGCACAAGGTATAGTAACGCCAAGACTAGCATTATATTCATTGGGTTTTGCATTGTTCCTCGGGATAGCCGGTGGATTATATCCAGCAAAAAGAGCATCCAAACTAAGTCCAGTGGAGGCGTTGAAGTATGAATAAGGTAATTATCCAAACACAAGACCTTTGTAAATATTACAGGGAAGGAGAACACAATGAAATTAGAGCATTAGATAAAGTTAATGTTACTATCAAAAAAGGAGATTTTATTGCAGTAATAGGTCCTTCTGGAAGTGGAAAGAGTACATTGCTTCATATGATTGGACTTCTGGACAGACCTACTTATGGTAAAACATTTTTTGATGGTCAAGATATTTCCGAACTTTCTGATGATGAGATAACAGAGATAAGAAGAAAAAAAGTTGGGTTTGTATTTCAACAATTCAATTTAATTCCTTTATTAACTGCTTTAGAAAATGTAGAATTACCAATGAGTCTTGATGGTATAGATTCAGAAACTGCAAGAAAAAAGGCTACAAGTCTTTTAAAGAAAGTTGGTTTAGGAGATAGAATGGAAAATCGTCCTCCAGAAATGTCTGGTGGTGAACAGCAAAGAGTAGCGATAGCAAGAGCAATGGCAAATAATCCAGAAATAATCCTGGCAGATGAGCCGACAGGTAATATTGACACAAAGACAGGAGAGGAAGTTATGGAAGTATTAAGAAATGTTGGAAAAAAAGACTTCACTCTTATTGTTATTACCCATGATCCTGATATTGCAAAAATAACCAAAAAGCAAATAAAGTTAAAAGATGGAAAAATAATAAATGGTGGTAGATAAAATGATAAAAAAACTGATTATACTAACTTTGGTTTTGATGATGCCTTGTTTAGTCACAGCAGACCAGTTTACAATAAATGTTGAAACTGCTTACACAGACCCTTATCCTGTTGAACCTGGACAAAATTTTATTTTATCACTTCAGGTGACAAATAAAGGTAATGAAAAAGTTAACAAGGTTGATGTTGAGTTAGATCCAAATTACCCTTTTACTGTGTTAGAGAGTGCGAGAAAGAGTGTAAGTGATTTAGGCGGTGGAGGAAAAAAAATTATAGAATATGACTTATTTGTTGATTCTTCTGCAATTTCAACACTTTATGAGATTCCAGTCAATGTTATCTATGGTTCACTTTCAACATCTATTCAAAACGTACAGGTAAGAGTTCAAGGAACTCCACAGTTTGAAATACTCGATGTCAAGACAAATGAGATAAACCCTGGAGATAGAGAGAGTCTAAACATACAATTTCAAAACGTTGGAACAGGAACTGCAAAAAGGATGACAGCAACTTTTACCTCAAGTTCTGATGACATTACACCAATCTTTTCTGGAGGAAGTGTTTATATTAGTGAATTCAAAGCAGGAGAAAAAGATTGGATTAATTTTGACGTTCTTGTTGATCAAGGTACAGAATATGGTGTTTATACAGGAACTATTACGCTGAAATATAATGATGAATCAGGAAGCAATCATACAGATATATATAATATTGGTGTTCTTGTTAGTGGAGAACCTCATTTTGATGTTGTTAAATCAGAAATAGATGCAAAGGATGGAGAATTAGATGTGGAGTTAATCAATTCAGGAACTGCAAAAGGTGTTGCAATAAAGTCTGAATTGTGGATTAATGACAAGTTATTTGACACAGATTATGTAACACAAGTAAAAATAGACAAGAAAGCAATTGTTAAATTTAATCTCCCAGGAAAAGTAAAATCAGGTGTAGTTAAATTATCTTACAAAGGTCCTGATAACAAGGAATATAGTCAAGAAGAGAATGTTGCATGGAATTCTGTTGGTGGAAGTAGTGGTATTTTAATCTTGGTTATAGTAGGGGTAGCTGTATTTGTAATCTGGAAAAAACCTTACAAGAAGTTGAAATGGTTTAAGAAAAAGAAGTGATTTATCTCTAAATTAACAATTCTATCTCATGAAATTCGATCGTGCTCATGACATACAAGTCAAAGTCAACAGAATCCTATTTGTTTTAGATCTTCCTCACATAGACAGAACTAGAGTAGTGTGTATGAGGAGTCAAGGATCAAAATCCAATGCTATAGCAAGAATATGGTCAATGCCTAGGATATGGCAACAAGCTCTGGGGATAAAATCTCATTATGTTATTGAAGTAATCTCAGAAAAGTTTGATAATCTAGATGAAGAAGAACAGGAAAGAACATTAATTCATGAAATTATGCATATCCCTAAGACTTTCAGCGGGGCGTTAGTTCCCCATAAGTGTTTTGGAAAAATAATCGATGACAGATCTGTTGAGAAAGTTTACAAGGAATACAAAAAGAGAATGAAGGAATTTGAGTGATATTATTACTTTGTTTCAACATTCATTCCAACTATACCCTTTCACAAGATGTTTAATCATACTATCTCAACTACAATTATGATATGCAAAAAATGTCATAACCACCTGTTCTACACTTATAAACAACCACTAAGAGAGAATTATCTCTGCCTGAATTGTGGAAATACTAGCCATAGATTATTTTGGAGTTAACAAATTGATTTCTAAAAAACTTTAAGTCAGAAACATAATTATTATTTGATGTCAATATTCAAAAAAAAGAATTACAATATGAAAGAAATAGAAGAGAAAGCAAATATACATTCACCGAAAAAAATAGAAGAACCAAATAAAGGTTCTAAGTTTGAGAGAGCATGCAACTTCTCAGAAAAAATATTAAAACTAAAAGCACCGAAGGGCTCAGAAGAAAAAATCAATGAATCAATCTTAACAACAAATCTTAATATCACCCCAAGCAGTCTTTTCTCACTAACTATTATTGTCTTCATCGGTTTATTCCTCTTAATCACACCATTCTTTTTCTTATCAGGAAATCTAAAAATTTTCCTACCATTTATTCCATTTATTGTAGCATATTTTGTTTACACTTATCCAAGTTATTTTGCAACCATTACTAAGATTAAAGCTTCGGATGAAACTGTCAAAATAATTCTTTACATGGTTATATATCTAAGATTTAATTCTCAACTAGAGGGTGCATTAAGTTTTGCTGCCGAACATTGTCATGGTCCTATAGGTAGAGACTTCAAAGAACTTTTATGGGGAATAGAAACTGGAAAATTTCTTAACATAAAAAAAGCTATGAGCGCTAAAATGGAAAAATGGTTAATCTGGGATAAGGAATTTGTCGAGTCAATGAATTTACTTTTATCAGTATCAAGAGTGAGTTCAGAAGAAGGAAGGAATAGAACCCTGAATAAAGCATTATCTTATATATTAACATCAACCCATGAAAAAATGAAAAATTATAGCAGGAATTTACGTTCACCAATGACAATGATACACAGTATGGGTATAGTTTTTCCAATGATGGGTTTAGTAATGTTCCCGATGATATCGATTTTTCTAAGCGATCAAGTTAATCCATTCATCCTTGGTTTCGGATATGTTGTCATACTTCCATTAATTCTTTATCTTTATTTAAAAAGAACAATCTCAAAAAGACCTGGAGCATTTTCTTTTCCAGATATATCCCACCACCCAGACCTTCCACCAAAAGGAAAATATGAATTAACAATTTTCAAAAAAAAATATTTTGTTCCTGTCTTAATCGTTAGTTTGTTAATTCTATTTTATATCTCATTACCAGGACTTATTCATATCTTTAATATTTCATCCAAATATTTTTCTTTCAAGCAAAATCCCATCACATTTGATGAGAATTGGAAAGGTTATTTGAATAAACAATATAGCCCTGATAATCTATTTAAATTATCCTTTTTTTCACTTAGTATAATTTGCGGTATTGGTTTTTCCTTAGTCGTATATTTTTTAGGAATGAGCATTCAACGTCTCAAGATAAGAAATCAAATCAAAGATGTAGAGGATGAATTTCAAGTTGGATTGTTTAACCTATCAGATATCTTATCGTCAGGAGTTCCAATTGAAACCGCACTAGAAGAAATTGCGCAAAAATATAAGCAATCAAAAATGGACAAATCTGCAATGTATGAATTCTTTGTTGATCTTTTAAGAAATATGAAAAATTTGGGAATGACACTGGAAAGTGCTGTGTTTGATAAAAAATATGGTGCGATCAGAAGGTTTCCTTCAAAGCTGATCAATGATATAATGAAAATAATCGTATCTGCATCAAAAAAATCATCATCAATACTATCATCTGCAACCAGATCTATTTCTGATTTTCTTTCAAAAACAAAAAATATTGAATCAATGCTAAAGCAAATGTTAGAAGAAATATCATCCGCTATTCAGATGCAGGCTGTATTTATTGCCCCGTTTATCTGCGCAATAGTTGCAACCATGGCCACATTTATTATTGAATTACTGCAGAGAATTTCACAATTTATATTAGGGATTGAAGAGACGTTCAATATGGGTGGAACTTTTGTTCATGGGGGAACCATGAAATTCAGTGAAACTTTAGGCTTAATACAAATAGAAAAAGTGATGCCGCCAACTATATTTCAATTAATAGTAGGAATATATATGATAGAAGTTGTTGTTATATTAGCATATTTTTTGAATGGAATAAGAAATGGGTTTGACGAAACTACAAGAAATATTTTAATTGGAAAAACTTTACTAAAAGCTCTAATATTTTATTCGATACTATTAATGATTTCATTATTTTTAAGCAAGAGTCTATTTCCTATGTTAGGTGGGATATGATGAAAGGTCTGGCAATAGATACAATAGGATTTATTATAATAGCTTTAGTTGGAGTATCACTGTTAATTATATTTATATCAGGGTCATTGACTGACTTGACAAGAAATGTTTTTTGTTATTTTTATCAGGATATCTTATCCAGAAGCAGTGATATATGCAAGCAAGAAACTATACCAGAAGAAATAGAACTAAGACCAGAATCTATTGAAGATTTATCAAGACATCTAGCAGCCTACTCTATCCTTTGTTGGGAAGATGCTACAAAATCCCTGAAAACAAAAGACACTAATTGCTATAGTATCAGAATAAAAATACATCCTGGAAACGTGAGTGAGTTCAATGTAACATATATTCTTGAAACAGAAAATGGGTGCAATAAACTAGAGAATTCAAAAATAATTAATGAAACTGGAATGGAAGTAAATTATCCTGGTGATTGTGGAGAGAATGATCAATTGAAGTGGAATATTGATGGTAATATCATTTATGACCAGAAATTGATTCTAATAAAATATGATGATTCTGACAAAACAATTGTAATCAAAGGTTAAGATATACTCACTTTAACATTTCCATCCTCTTTGAGTATTTCCAAATTATATTCTCTATAATTAAATTTTCCAGATATTCTATCAATAAGTGAGATAAGAGTTTCTTCTTTAACATGGCTAGTTAATTCTATTGGACAAGAGATAGTTTGACATCCTGAATAATCCATAAAATTAATGCAAATATTATTTCCGGAGGATACATGATTTTCTGTATTATCATCACCAGTATCAGAAACATATATAACTCTAACAAGATCTGATAAGGAAATCATTTTTGATATCGAACCCAAAGTATGAGTTTCACAAATCGAATTAATATCTGAAACTATTAGATCTAAGGTTTCTATTGTGTTTTGTTTATGTTTTTCAATCGTCAAATCTGAGATAACCTTTAAAAAAAACGAAAAGATTATGAATGAAACTACTAGACCTCCCATAACCCAAATCCAAGTTGATAATCCTTTAGACAATAAATCACTAATTTATTATAGGTTTCACATAAATTAAATATGAATAAAGGACAAATGTCTATGGAATATATAATTAAGATAATGATTCTCCTTGTTGTAGTGACAGTAGTAATAGGTTTAATCGTAAAATTCAAAGATGAAATACAAGTAATGGTTAAAAATCTTTTTGGTTCCAAAGGAAATAATCATAAATTCCCACAAATAATTGAAAAAAATAGTTTTTCTAGTGGAGAAGTATCTGCTTATATAGAAGATTGTTATTCTTTCATGAAATCATTACCAGAAGATGAGCAGGAAGATGTTATATGTTATCTCCTACAATCCAATAATGGCTTCAGTATTACAAGTGATATGTTAATAAATAAACTTTCTTCTGAACTAGAAGATAAAGTGGAAATTACAACAGAATTCCAAAAAGATATTATAAAGATTCAGTACCAAGATATAGGAAATAAAATTTTGGTAAGTGATTAAAGTGAAAGGTATAGCCTTGAATACAATTGTTTATGCGTTGATAGCATTAGCAGTAATAGTGATTTTATTATCTATTCTCAATTCAATTATACCAAATTTTATTGGAAAATCTTTTTGTAAATTTTATAAATTAATTTTGATGTTGCCTCTACCCAAACAACTTAAACCCGAAATCCCTGGCTGTTCTATTTTTCCAAATATGGAAAGAGTAAGTTTGGATCAAAAAGTATCCACACCAATTGTTCTAGCAAATTACATAGATAACTGTTGGGAAAAATCTAATGAAGGAAAGACAGGAATGACATTTATTTGTTATGAACTCTTCATGAAAAAAATTGAAGTTCCATTTAATGAAGAGGATATTAAATCGGCACTAAAAGATGAGGACAAAATAAGCTGGAAAATTGGAATTATACAAGGAGAAGATTTAACAGTAATCATTAAATATAATTCAACGTCTGGTCAAGTAGAAGTGATATAATGGAAATCAAAATAATAGGAACAATTGCTATTAGCTTGGTTGTACTTATTACTTCTCTATTAATTATTAAATCTCTTGGATATGAAATTCAACTGGATTTTGGAAGAAAAATAAAAGGACTCATTAACGAATTATACTCTACAGTCTTTGGAAAAAAATATTATAATTTATGTGAGGTTTATGATGGTGAATATATTTCTGTTGATGATTTTGAAACATTAATGAATGCATATTATAACAAACAATGTGAAGACACTAAAGTAGATGTAATTCTTAGTTTTTCATTGACAAGGGAAGATATTTTAGAGATGTCAAGAAACATTGGGGTAGCAAGAGATGGAAAATTAATTATTTATGATCATGCAGAACCTCTTGGAATTAAAGCAATAATTATAGATGGGAATTACAGCAAATTTCCTTTTAAGTATAATGATAAAATTACTATCTGGAATGATGGCTACCCAGAAAAAGATGTTTTATTAAATCTAACCGGTGTTGATTGTAATATTGATGACTATATTTGTTCACCAAGACCAATCGAGTATGATAGATGGGGATGTCCTATAACTAATGACAAGAACAGGGGAGAGGGATGTGAATGTAATAGTCAATGTAGAGGAAATCTAATCTGTGACGAAACTAACCACTGTTGTCCACAAGGAGAAACTTGGACTGGAACAAAATGTGGTTTCCAACATACTTTTACTATCTTGTTCATACAACTTAAAGAAAAGGGAAAAGAATTTAAACCAATAGAAAATTTCAGAGAAAAGGTTGAGTTAGGAAAAGATACCTGGATTGGATTAACCCCATTAAAGAATTGTGGTGATAAGGTCGGACTAATTGTAGAAGAGAGATATTGTGAAGTTCCTGATCAAAGTTTACTTTGTGGTAATAATGATAAAATTGTTGACAAAGCTTTTATAGATACTAATAAAGCTATTCTAGAATGTGTCAAAGACTGGGAATATGGTGATACCTACACGAGAATAGAAGGTATACTTCCTGGAGATAATGTTTGTTGTATAGAAGGAATAGGTTGTGTTGGTGGATATACTGGTGGCTATAATTATCCTCTTGTAAGTTCTGAAGCTAATATTCAATTTGTAAGCAGTCATGAAATGGGTCATACTTTTGGGTTGTGTGATGAAGCTTATGGTGGCGGAACATGTACTGGTCAATTATTTAAAACATGTGAAAGTAAATATTGTTCTCCTGTAGGTGGTGGAATGGAATGTGAGCCTGGACCTGATTGTTGTCCAAATAAACCAGAAATGGATAGTATTATGTGTACTGATCCAGGTATATGCAATAGAGAGAACGAATGTTCTTACGCAGAAAAATTTGCACCAACAAGTTATGCACATCTTGAAAAAGAATTAAATGAATATTGTGAATAGTATGAAAAAAATAATAATTACATTGATTTGTTTACTGTTAATACCAACAATTTTTGCTAAGATTGATTTACAAACTGTTTATTCTTTACAAGTAGAAATCTTCAAAGATGATATTGTTACCTTAATGGATCTAACTGCTGGAAGTGGAACAATTAGCACTTTTCCAACAACAAAAAAAGATTACTCAATCAAAGTTTTGGATCCAGGAAATAAAGTTTTGTTTGATAAAGATATTGAGGTGTCTTTCATATTACTTTTAGAACCTATGAAAACTGTTCCGTTGAATAGTACTATAATCCATGTGAGAGTCCCATACTTCAGTAATGCCAAAAAAGTATCAATTTATCACTTTAACAAGGAGATATTTTCTGTAGATATTTCTGAAGAAATTTGTAATAATAACTTTATCTGTGAATTGGGGGAAAACAAATATAACTGTCCAAATGATTGTGATGTAAAAAAAGAGTTTTCATGGTTTTTGTTTATTTTAATTGTATTTTTACTTACAATAGCAGTAATTTTCTTCCTGAGGAAATTTAACAAATAACTAATTTATTCTAGGTTTCACCAAATTACTATATGAAAGGTTCTATCAAAGCAATTCCAACTTATCTTTATGTTATTATAGGCTTGATTGTTGGAGTGATGATGCTACTCATGATTTCAAAATATTCTGGGGTATTCAAGGACGAAGAGAAAGATATTGTCATAGATGGGAATAAAAAGGAAATTTCTGAATCTCTGGTAAAAATTATATATCAATGTTGGGAAGATCATAGGAGAGGATTAGATGATAAGTCAAGTGTTTGTAAAGAAGTTAAATTTGAAAACCAACTTAAAATCAAAGAAAAAGATTTGAATGAATTTTTGGATTGTGATATATTACCTAATGCTAATTGCTATCCTGATGTTTGTGAAAGTTGTTCATCTAATTATTTTGATGATAATGATAAGATCATTTGGTTTGCAGAACCTGAAAACACTGAACTAAAAATCAGTTATTCGGGTTATTCAAGAAAAATTGTAATTGTTGGTTTTCCATGTGATCCTCTTTGCATGTGTATAAATGAATGTAAAGAATTTTGTTTTAATAATGATAAAGAATGTAGAGAATCAGATTATTTTTCTGAATGCAAGTATAATTGTGAACATCCAACTACTACAACTACAACGATTACAGTTCCGACAACCACTACAATATTACCAGATATAATTAGTCTTCAAGGTCATAACCCAGGTCAAGGAATATTCCAATGTCATGCTAATAACGCTGTTGGTAAAGATTATGTGAAAGGTGGTAGTATAATAATCCATTGGGGAAAATTACAACCAGATAGTCCAGATAGTTTAAATGAAGCAGAAGTACAAAAGCTAATTTCTGAAATTAAAAGAACTGGTAAAAAAGTTTATTTGCATTTTCAAATTTACGGTGGGTTAAGTGAAGATATTATGCCTTCCTGGCTCAATGTAAATGATTACAAACCAAATGATTGGCCAAAAACTCTTCCTAGAGAAGAGAATGATGAAATTGGAATCATATATATTTTAGATCACTATATACCTGGAAGTGGTGGAACCCCTGTCTGGATTGGTTACCCTGAACCATGGGATGAAAGTTATCACCAGAAATTAAATGATTTCTTTCAGTTGTTAAACCAAGAATTTGAAAAAGAAGGTGTAAAAAATCGAATAGAGTATATTGAACCTGCAGTAGGAGGTATTTGGGGAACAACACATCTTTGGTTACCAGATAATAAACTTAATGAATGGGCAAAAGCAGCTGGATGTTCAAATGAAGATTGGAGTTGTTTAGGAGTTCATTTTAATCGGGGAGTTAATAAAATTATTGATACTTATGCAGAGAATTTCCCAGATATACCATTAATGTTAATAGGAGGAAGTTGTGCTCATGCGGATTGTAATTTCAACATTAATAATGCCATTAATAAATATGGGATGAAATTAATGTATAAAAATGCTGGTTTAGGAGCTAGAAGCAGTGATTGTGGTTTCAGGGAATATGCATTCAACCTTATTTGTGGAATTAATACCAAAACAAAATGTGGACAAGAACCAACTGGTAAAAGTATTATTTGTGGGGATAAATGGCAATTTTTCAACCCAGATGACCCTTGTGGAAAAGATTATGGTCAAATTTACGAACATTCTATAAAGAGAGAAAGGATTAGTTATTACTGTATTTATACTGATGATATAAACTGTCCCGGAACCCAAGGAACAAATATATACGTAGCTAGTCATTTAGGGGCTCAAATAGAACTTGTTAACTTTGATTTTAATCCAGGAATAGAAATAGGGACAGGAGAAACACTAACTATTAATTTCAACTGGAGAAATACTGGATCTACTGCTTTGATTGCACCTCTTAAAAATGGTCAAAAATGGGAAGCAAGTTCCTATAAATTATTTTTAGAATTTGAAAAGGATGATGATATTGTTCATTATCAAGAATTTGATATTGATCCACCGACTTATACATGGACGACCACAAATCTTCTCTATCAAACTTCAAGTTCAACTAGATTTAATATCCCAGAAGATTTAGGGAATAATGGAATTGATACTACATACAAACTTTATGTTGGTTTTACAGATCCGAATGGTGAAAGAAGAAGATTCGGTGTCAATAACATTAATAATAATGATCTTGAAAACAAAAGATATCTTTTAACTGATTCTTTTGTTGTAAAAGGATAATCTTGTCAAGACATCTCGATCAGAAATTTAATTAGAAATTATTATTACTGACCAAACCATAATTATATACATGAAAGGTTCTACGATTCTATCAGAAAGTATACTTACAGGATTTTCAATAGTTATCTCTTTTATTCTCATAGTTTTAGTCGTCAGGGTGGTGCTAACTCAACAATCAAAAGAAACTTATAAAAACTTGTTTGAATCGATTGGAAGAGATATTGTTGTAATAATAGATAAGTTATCATCTACTACTGGTTCTAGTTTAATTGAATATAAAATTCCAAAAGGTGTTCATATCAATTTAAAAATAGATTACAAAACTGTTTTTGTCTTAGTAGGAAATGTTAGTGTTAAAAAATCGTTCTCCGGAAATCTGAATTCTGGACCATATGATTTTTATGAGCCTGAAGTCCTTTGTTTTGTGAAAAGTAAGTATGATAATGAAATTGTTATTGTTGATAAAGAATGTTCATGTGATATAAAATCTGGGATATGCGATACTATTACCACGACAACTATTACAACAACGACTACTTTTACTACAACTACTATACCAATACCATTTATCCCCAACATATGCGATCCAGAGGAATTAAACGTAAATTTATTCCCTCCCCCAGGACAAGGTATTTTCCAGTGTCATAGCGATACCTATATAGATAAAGATTTTGTTTCTGGTGGACATTTAATGCTTAACTGGGTTGATATAGAACCCGAAGAAGGTGAATTTGACTTTTCTAGAGTTGATGCTTTCTTGAATAGATTAAAATCATCACATAAAAGAGGTGAACTAATCTTCATTACTTACAAAAGTTATGGTGATGTTCGAGGGAGTCCAGACTGGTTATATGAAAAGGGTGCTAAATCTGTGAATTTAGGAGGTGCAAGTGGAATATTACCAGTGCCATGGGATCCTATATATCAAGAATATTTGGAAAAAATCCTTAGAGAGTTGGATAAAAAACTCAGAGAAGATGATCCTTGTAAACTCATACAGGACATATGGATATCTGCTGGAGGGCCTTGGGGTGGCGTCTCTATATATACAACCAACCCGAGTCGACAGTCTGCATGGCTCAAATCATTAAATCCAGATTATGATATGTCCAATACAGGCGATAGAAGAAATTTCGCAAAAACATATTCTCAAGGAGTAAGAGATATAATTGACATATATATGGAAACAATTCTGGACCGCCCAGTTAGTCTTATCAATCCTGTTGCAGGTGGTCTTACAGCAGATGATATAGACAGTCTGGGTAGTTATTCAGGTGATGCTGTAAAGACATATGGAGGTAGATTGTATGTTAAGGAAGCTGGTGTCGGACTGGGTAATGATTGTGGTGTGAAAGTACATATGGCAAGATTTTGTAAATCAACAAAAGGTAGTTGGCCATGGAATTGTGATTTCGATGAATGTCCAGCAACTAGATGCTTATATGAACCTCATGGAACTTTGGCACAATTCCAGCAGTATGATTGTGATTATGGGTATAGTTATATAGGGGAATCATTAGATGGACAAAAACGGTATGGAGATTGTGCTATTTCAACAAAAGGCTCAATGTTTTGTATATATTCACTTGACTTAAGAGATCCAACCCTAGAACCAACCCATCAAAAACTTCACTCATATGCTGGCTCTCATATCAAAGTTTTATCAACAGGATTAGAAACTACTTCAGTAGGAGGAAAGATATCCTTTAATCTTGAACTATCAGGTAATCTTCCACCATTTATTTTTGAAAGAGAAGGGATAAAAGATGTTCCAAGGTCAATGAAAATCAAAATCTATCTTAAAGAAAATGATGAGTTTACAGACATAGGTTATTTTGAACCATCTCCATCCAGTCTCGCATGGAGAGAAGCGAACTATAGATATCCTAACTTAGCATCAGCTGAAGTTGAGTTTGAAATCCCAGAATCAATACAATCAGGAAGTTATCATGTGTATGTCGCTTTTCATAATCCAACGTATTATTACAATTGGCCAGTAACTGGAGTTAGTATGGATGACTATCATAGATTCGATGTAGGTGATATCAATATTGAATAAAAAAGCTCAATTAAGTTACATAATCAAACCAATGACATTAATAGTAGCTATAGTACTTCTAGTATTCTTACTTCAAACACTTTATAAAAATAAAGGAAGGGAAAAAATAGTTGAAAAAAATTTGGACATTATTGGAGCAGCAACTAACATTTTGTTAATTCTTACAAATTCTCGAGAATGTCTAGCCTATGATGATTCATTATCAGTCACTAAAGCAAATATACTTGATGTTGAAAAACTTGACTTGTTTGATTCTAACTATCAGGAAATAGAACCTGACTGTGCAAGAAATTATGAATATGGGTGGAGAGTTAATGTTAAACAAATCGATAGAAATGATGATACAGAAAAAGAATGGAATTTTGGTACAAAAGAATTTTCAACAGGAAAGTCTCTGAACAATCAAGTTGAATTTTGGATACCAGTTGCAATAAGATATTCTGAAGATAATGTAAGATTAGGAAAAGTAGAAATTAAACTTGTAGATGGTGAATTAGAAAAATTAGCTGGGTTCTTCGACTGGTCATGTAAAATGGGAGAAATGAATATAATGTCTTCATCAACAACAGAAATATTTATCAGCCAGCCTGTGAATTATAGAAACAATGAATTATGTATAGGAAGTTCTTGTAGGGAATTATTATGTGAATTAGTTTACTTTGATGGATTTGAAACAAAAGGAATTTATAAAATAACAGTAAATTACCAAGAATCAAATAAATTATTGGTGAGTAAATGAAAGGTCAAGTAATGGAAATGATGGGATTTTTGATACTCGCAGTCACAATCACTGGAATCATTCTTTTTATGAGAACAAATCTTGCAAGCAGTTATGGGAAAACATTTGCAACTTTATCTAATAGACAAGAAGTAGAAGGTATGAGATCTGGAATCAACAGTATTTTATTAACAACAGAAGAAAAATCAGGTAAAACTATTCTTGAATTAATTGGAACTTCTGTCTACAACGAAAAGGATAATTTAAATTTTGGTCCAGTAGTTGGAAATGTAGATATTAAAGAAGAATTAGAGTGGAGATTTGATTCTGTATTTGGAAACGATAAATGGTATTTAAGAGTAAAAGCACCAGAAATAATTCCACCTATTCAAGTTGTCATGATATTAGATTCTTCAGCAAGTTTATGTGATGATGTCAAAGATATAAAAGAAAATCTATTGCCAATTATTAAAGAATTAAGAGAAGAAGATAAAAAAAATATAACAGCAACAATTTACATGCTTCCTGGTGGAGGGGGTGAATGTTGTGGAGAAGAAAGAATAAAAATGAAATGTTCTGGTGAAGATGGAATTAATCTAGAAGAGACTTCATATCTTCATTGTGTTGACTTCCAAACATATACTAGGAATTGTATCAACCCACCAAAAAATGAAGAAGATTGGGGAAGAGGTCTTTCTTGTGCAATTGAAAAGGGACCATTAGAAGGTTGGTTGGACGAATCTATAAAAATAGGTATAGTTATCTCAGATGAACTTAGTTATGGTAGTGAGTCTACTGATGGAAATTGTAATGTAAATCGGAATAATAAAGATAGTTTAAAAATTGGAATAAATGCTGCTAAAAATTTTGGAATGAAGGTTTTCTCGATTAAAACAAACACAGGGAAAAATTCATGCCCTGATTGTTCAGATGAATGTGAACCTAATATTTGCATGATGTGGTATGATGATGTTCAGAATTGGAAGAACACATGGGTCGAAAGAAGATTTTTCACAAAGGAAGTATGTGATTGTGATCAAAAAGTAGAAGAACAAATGAAAGAAATTTCAGAAGAAACTGATGGAGAGTTTTATCCAATTGAAAATGCAGAAGAGGTCTCAGAATCTATAAGAGAAATATTAACAGAAATAGAAGCGAGACAAGATTATATTTTAGAGGTAGGAAATTCCAAACCTTCAAACAAAAACATCAACAGCCACACTGTCAACATACCTGTACCTTATACAGGGGAATATACTGACCTTAATATTTACTATTGGAGTTGATAAAAATGAAAAAAGGAATATCATTTTCAATAATACCAATAATAGCATTGCTTGGTGTACTGAGCCTATCAATATGGTCTGCATATCAATTATCCATTGGCTCTAAATATTCTCAAACATACACAGAAATAAGTAAACCTGATACATCATCATTCAAGATCGAAACCATCAAAAATCTTTTAAAGCAATCTTTAATCTATTCATCAACTCAATCTTCTTTGGGAGTTGCTAGAAGTGGTGGAAGTCCTTATCCAATAACATACTGGTATTGTAACAAAATGGTTAATGCTCCAAAAATAGAAGAAGTTAATTCAGCTGTATCTGAATCGTCTCTCGAATATCTAAACAGTTACATAGAAAACTCAAAGGAAGAAGGTAAATTATTCGAAATGAAAGATGTGAATATTAGTGATTATACCTGTATAGGAATTTATGATCCTGGAAAAAGTTCTTGTGATAAAAGTAGTTCATCTGATTGTGAATATTTTTGGACCACGGGTACTGGTGAAGATGTAATAGAAGTGAAAGAACCATCATATATGAGTGAAAAGGACGATATTGTATGCATAATTGAAAAAAATAGATTTTACTGGATTTATCATAGAATATACCAAGATACCAAAAATAATCCTATATCAAATCAAATACAATCAGAAATTTTAGATATCTGTTTAGAAGATTTTGATGTAAATGATATAGAGGAAATTCTTACCAGAGCTTGTCAAAGATATGAAAATCTATTGGATAATCATGTAGAATGTTCATGGGAAATACCTTGTTTTGAAAAAACTAGAAAAGATTGTATAAATTCTGAGTGTACAAGAAGTCCACATGAAGAATTATGTTACCCAGAAGTTAGTGGTGTAAATAAACAAAAAATATCTTTCCAATCTTGGGAAGGCAGTCTGAGATTTAAAATAAAACTTGTTGACAACAAATATTTAATTACAACCAATAAAAAAGAACTTGTGCCATTAGTATGGAATTTGTGGGGAATGATAGTTTTTACACCACCAGAAATTTGTTATCCAACAACTACAACAACAGCCGAAGAGGTAACAACCACCACATATACTACCACAACTCAACCACCAGCATCAACCACAACAACTAAATGGGTAACTACAACAATCAAAAAAGTAAGTACAACAATCCCACCAGTACCTAACCCAGGATGGTAGATTTACTATCAAATGAAAAATAATAAAAGGGGATAAATTAAAACAATAACAGGTAATAAAATGAAAAAAGCACAAATGTCTCTAGAAATGATAATTGGTCTGCTTATACTTCTTGTAGTTGCTGTTGTTGTTATTAGAATGTTCCTCGGTAGCACGGGAAATATTGATGAACCATGGCAGAATGTTAAAACTGGTCTTAAATGGAAAGAATTTAAATCAGAATGTGAAGGGTACTGTAGTAATTTTAAAATAACTGGTACAAAGGCTACATTAGCAAAATATTGTTATACTAAATTAACTGGTGACACTGATCTGAATAGAAATGCGATTATTGATTCTTTACCTGCAGACACAAAAGTGTTAGAAATATGTGAAGATGGTGTTTATTGTTTTCATGTTCATGAATGTAAAACTAATACTGGGAAAATTGACTGGGATGATTGTAGACAAGTAGTTTGCCAATCTTATTATGATGTTTACAAGGACTGGGATAAAGTAGATGAAAAAGTTTATGAACTATTTCCAAATGAAGGAACATGTAATCTACAAGAAGATGAAAACTGGTGGAATATGTATTTTGGTCCTACGCCTTGCACTGATCCTGGGAAACCACCAAGTGAAACTCCAGATATAATTTCTTTAGGTGCTTGTACACTTAATTTAAATAATTGGTATTTTGAATGTGATGACATATCAGGAATAAGTACATGTCAAAGAGGACTTGTAGCAGTAGAAGATTCAACAGGTTCAGATGATACTGCAGGAAATATTGGTATGGCACTCTATGGTGTGGAGGGAGGAACAGTTCAAATTGATACAACTTCGGGTAAACTAACAGGTACTTT
Organism: Candidatus Aenigmatarchaeota archaeon; assembly: GCA_017610225.1. Next base: position 23,968 of record JAFCCM010000028.1, read on the forward strand.
TGTGGTGGATGATAATACAAATGAACAACCACAAGATTGTCATGAACTTAAATTTTGGTGTGATTCAGATTGGGATGGAAGTAGTATGGAAACTTTAAATCCAGAATATGAAGCAATTGCTAGTAGTTGTACTGCTCCCTAAAGATATTTAAATTCTTCCTTTCTATTATTCTTCTGGGTGAGTTGATTAGATAGCTTCGCCTTGTCTTCAAAAGCAAGGTGAGGAATTTCCATCCATTGAGGAAAAGATGCTGAGAAGCTAGTGGTTGATATCAGAAACGATACCTTCGGGATGAAACGGATCAATACTTCCGATGAGATGCAAGGCTTAAAGCCGCTTAGACGAATGCTATCTTAAAAACAGAAGATGGGATAAAATCAACACACCCAATTACTTTTATAT
>JAFCCM010000094.1 GCA_017610225.1 Candidatus Aenigmatarchaeota archaeon
ATCTCAAAAGATGTGAGTGAGATTTTAGGTGCACCACTTAATGTGATAGAGGTAATAATTAATGAAGTACCCAAAACAAATTGGGGCAAGGGTGGTATTCAGGCATCTAAATGGACTCCTAAAAAAAATGAATAGATATTTTAGCAGAAAATCTAATCAAGTCAACATCCTAAGAACAAATATCAACAATCCAACTCCTAGTATAACCAAGATAAATTCTACCAACTTATTCTTCTTAGGAATCTCTAACAGTCTATTTTTACCCGACTTCTCAGGTCTTTTCACTTGTTTCTTAAATTTCTTCAACTTCCCAGCTTTCCAATCATCTAGACCAGGACAAGCATGGTTCTCTGGTAATTGATGATCTACACAAAAATATTCTCCACAATACCTACATTTAAACCCTAACCCTTCAAGGTTCTTCCCACAACCAGCACAATAATTGTTCATAAAAATAATAAGGAAAAAAAGAAAATAAATCAATTACACTTTTTTTAGTTCTCCTTTCCTAGGAACGTTTAATTGAATTTCACCTTTAAACTCAGAGATATACCCATCTTTTATCTCAACAGTATCTCCTTCACCTATTTCTTCTGTTTTATCTCCCCAAAGTGTTAAGGAAATAGTTCCACTATCATCTTCAATTGTAGCAGTGGCAACTTTAGTTGTGTAACCCATCTTAGTCCTTACTTCTCTAGGTTCTGAGACTTCTGTCACTTTAGCTGTAAGGGAGATATCACTCGTTCCTAACTTAAGTTCATTAATCTTTGTCAAGTTTTTCACCCTCTTCTTTAACTTCTTTTACTTTCTTTGGTGTTTTTTCTACTTTCTCTTCTTCAAGTTCAGCCTCTGGTTCACTTTTCTTTTTTTCTGGTTCTTTCAATTCAGCATCTTTTCCACTGACTTTTTCAGCAACTGCGAACTTAGGTCTTACCATTGTTATTTTGATACGACATTTTTCACCTTCTTTAGAATCAGGAACAAATATAACAAAGTTTTTCACTCTAGCTATTCCATCTCCTTTGGTTCCAATTTCGTTTATTTCAACGTCATATTCTTCTCCTTCGTTAACAGGCTTTGGGAAATCATCTCTTCTTTCTCTAAATCCACCACCGCCCCCTCCGAATCTATTATTTCTAAATCCACCACCACCTCTATCAAAGCGTGGTTTTCCAAATCTTCTATCCATATTTTAACCTCCATTATAACTCATTAAAACGAGTAAAAACCATTAATTTAAGTTAGGACTCAGTTTTAGTTAACCTCCATTTATACCTAATTAATATTTATCCCACATATTTAAGTTCATCTGGATTATTCTCAGTTAATTCTTTTCTTGACCTCTCATCGAATTGTTCATAGAACTTAATTACATCTTTACTCAAACTTGCTCTTATTTCTTTCATTGATTCTTCAAAGTCTTTTGATGTCACTTCTTTGGATTTTTTATCTCTTCTTAAAGCATTCATAGCAGCTTCCCTGATAAGAACATCTATATCAGCTCCTGAAAATCCTTCTGTTTCTTTTGCAATTTTCTTTAGATTAACAACTTTCAGTGGTACATTTTTGGTTTTTAATTCTAATATCTTCAATCTAGCTTTTTCATCAGGTCCTGATACTAGGATCTTTCTATCAAACCTTCCTGGTCTAAGTAAAGCTGGATCAAGCATATCTGGTCGATTGGTTGCTGCAATAACTACTACATCATGTAAATCTTCTAGTCCAGACATTTCTGTTAACATTTGTGAAACTACTTTTTCACTGACATTTTCTCCAAACCCTAATCCTCTTTTTGGTACTAATGCATCTATTTCATCAAAGAAAATAATAGATGGACTTACCTGTTTTGCTTTCCTGAATAATTCTCTGACTCTTTTCTCGCTTTCCCCTACCCATTTTGAAAATAATTGAGGTCCTTTAACTGAGATAAAATTAGCATTTGATTCTGTTGCTACTGCTTTAGCAAGCATGGTTTTACCGCATCCAGGTGGACCATATAGTAGAATTCCTCTTGGTGGAGTTATTCCCAATCTTTCAAAATCTTTTGGATTTTTTAATGGCCACTCAACAGCTTCTTGTAAATCTTGTTTTACTTTTTCTAAACCTCCAATATCAACCCATTTGACATTCGGAACTTCTATCATTACTTCACGCATAGCAGATGGCTCAACCATTTTTAAAGCATATTCAAAATCTTTTTGTGTTACTGATAACTTTTCGAGTAGATTTTCTGGTAACTGCTCTTCTTCTTTCCATTTGATTTGTGGTAACAGTCTTCTCAAAGCATACATAGCCGCTTCTTTTCCCAGTGATTCCAGATCTGCACCAACATAACCATAAGTGATTTCAGCAAGTTTGTCTAAATCAACATCTTTGGTTAAGGGCATGTGTCTTGTATGTATTTGTAGAATTTCCTTTCTCCCTCTTTTATCTGGAACACCTATTTCTATTTCCCTATCAAATCTTCCCGGTCTTCTTAATGCAGGGTCAATAGCATTTTCACGGTTAGTTGCTGCGATAACTATTACTTTTCCCCTCTTTTTTAGGCCGTCCATTTGTGTTAGTAATGTGGATACAACTCTTCTTTCAACTTCTCCTCTAGTCTCTTCTCTTTTTGTGGCTATAGAGTCTATTTCGTCTATAAAGATGATTGATGGTGCATTCTTTTCTGCTTCTTGGAAAATTTTTCTTAGATTTTCTTCTGATTTCCCATACCACATACTCATGACCTCAGGACCAGCAATTGAGTAAAAGTTAGCACCAGATTCATTTGCAACTGCTCTTGCTAGAAGAGTTTTTCCAGTTCCTGGGGGACCATACAACAACACACCTTTTGGTGGTTCTATCCCTAATCTTTCAAATAACTCAGGATGTCTTAAAGGAAGTTCAATCATTTCTCTAACTTTTTGTATAGCTTGATGTATTCCACCAACATCCTCATAAGTAACAGCAGGAACAGCTCTTTTATCAAGGTCATAATCTTTTGGTAGTGTTTTTAGTATTTCTATTTTTGTTAAATCAGTTATTCTTACAATTCCTTCAGGATCAGTCTTTATTATAATAAATCTCATTTCTCCGGTTGGCATATAAAAGAAATCTTCTATTGAAGATCCCATGAAATCTTTAAACATATCATTTATACTATTTGAGAAAAAATCATCTCTTTGTCTTCTTTTAACAACAGGACTTGGAACAATTATATCCCCTTTACTTATAGGTCTGTAATAGATGTTTTGTTTGATTAATGATGGGCTAATTTGAATAACAATTCCTTTTTGTGCTGGGGCAAGAATAACACGTTTGGCTTCCTTAACTTCAGCTCTTGTAATCTTAACATTGTCACCAACACCTGATCCAACATTCCTTCTAACAAGACCATCCATTCTTATTATTTTCAGTCCAGCGTCAGATGGATATGCTCTTACAGCAATAGCAGCAGATTTTTTTGAACCTTGTATTTCAATAATGTCCCCTTCTCTTATACCAATTTGTTGCATACTTCCAGAATCTAATCTTACTATACCTCTACCAAATTCTTCTCTTTGAGTTAATTCACCAACTTTAAGTGTGATTTCATTATCTTTTTTAATCATCGAATATACCTCCAAATATTTTTTCTTGTTCTTTATCTAACAATACATCAAACATATTCCATCTAACTTTATCTTCCCAATCTTGTAAAAAATTTAGGATTTTGTCTACATATTCTTTTTGCATCAATAACATAGACTTGTCTATTCTCTCACATGGAAATTGATCTAAAAGACCTTCTCGATAATATATGTATCTCTTTTCTTGTTTTGTTACCACTTGTTTCCATCCATATAATTCCCTAAAGAATCTGTTTCTCTCTGTGTGATTATCAAAGTTTCTTGATTCGATTGAAAATTTTATTATTACTGCTTTTTTTACCATGTGATCATTTAGTGTGTATTTAAACAATAATTATTGTATACTAAAACTTTTAAAACTTTCTTTTACTCTATTTTCGAAAATAGTGATCTGATTGATTTGACTAATGTCAATATTGAGGAACGAGAATAATATTATAATATAGTAATTCTAAATATTAGACTAGGTGATTATTTGGCGAGAATTATATCGGTTATTTCAGGTAAGGGTGGTGTTGGAAAAACAACATGTGTTCTCAATCTCGCGACTTCATTAGTAACAAAATTCAATAAAAGGGTAGCCATAGTTGATTGTAATATTACTTCTTCACATCTTGGTTTGCAGCTAGGTTTGTATGGAGTTTCATCTACACTGAATAATGTACTAAGACGAGAAACTAAAGTTGAACAGGCTTTATATAACTACTTACCAAATTTACAAGTTCTTCCAGCTTCTTTGAATTTGAGGGATTTAGAAAAAGTAAATATTAAAGATCTTAATCGATTATTGAGAAAATCTTTTGATAATTATGACTATGTTTTTTTAGATACTGCTGCAGGTTTTGGTAAAGAGGCAGTCTCATCAATGTTGGCATCAGATGAAGTGTTATTTATCACAACACCTGATATACCTTCTGTCACAGATATAGTAAAAGGAAAAGATCTTGCAGAAAAACTTAAACTAAAATCATTAGGACTTATACTTAACAGAGTAAGAAATAAAAAATTTGAGTTAAAGCAAACAGAGATAGCACAATTAACAGGACTTCCTATTTTAGAAACAATACCAGAGGATGAAAAAGTTTTGGAAAGTTTGAGTCTAAAAACACCAATTGTTAGATATAAACCAAATTCAAGAGTAAGTCAATCCTATTTTAGGATAGCATCTTCATTAACTGGTCAATTCTATCAACAACCTAAAGTAAATATTTTTAGTAGAATTAGAAATATTTTCAAGAGATAATATTTTTCATAGTTAGAATTGTTGCTTCTCTTTAATAGAAAGTTTTATAATCTCGAATTCTAAAATTTAACTTAGATTAAAATGAAATTAAGAAAAAACAATAAAAATTGGGAAATAGATTTTACCAAATTAGAGATATTCGGATTAGTATTCCTATTATTAATGGGAACAGGAATCGCAGTGACGACAGTATATGATGTTGGTTCTACAGCATCAGCTATTGCAAGTAATATGACAGTAGCAGGGGAATTGAATGTTACGGGTGCGTTTAATGTATCCAATTCAATTAATGCTCAAGCAATAACAGGAAACGCAATAACAGGAACAGCATTAAACTCGTCAGGTAATTTAAATGCAACATACGGAACAGTAGGAGTTCTAGATGTTGTATCAGTAACAGACGGTACAGCAACACTAACAGGTGGAGACTTGACAGGTGTATCTGAAGCAAACATAACAGCAGGT
>JAFCCM010000029.1 GCA_017610225.1 Candidatus Aenigmatarchaeota archaeon
GAAACCAACGCAGGTAAAACTTACATGCTAAGGACTGCTCGCAAACCTGTTCACATAGATTCCTTCGATCCTGGTGGTACTAAATGTCTCAGAGATTTAATTGAAAGCGGTGATATTATAGCAGATACGCAATGGGAAGCTGATGATCCTTTCAACCCTAAAGTGTTTGCTAATTGGATGCGAGCAACCGACCTCCGATTTCAAATAGGTTACTTTGAACAGTTCGGAACCTATTGCATTGACTCTGCTACTACATTCGGTGAAGCTATTATGAATTACCAACTTGGAAGCCAAGGTAGATCGGGCGAATCACCTAGGATGCGTCAAGACTATATGCCACAGAAAACTTACATGACTAATTATATTAAAAAGTTAATGCGACTCCCTTGCGATTTCATTCTTACTGGTCACTTACGTGAGATTAAAAAGTTAATCCGAGTTGATACAAAGACTGGCATTTCAACTGAGGAAATCAAGTATCGTTTCTATACCACTGGTCAAGCTGTTGTGACTATCCCTTTACTCTTCGATGAGATCTATGTCATACTTGGAGAAGCAGGTCGTGAAGGTCCTCGGCGCAAGATGCTGATTGATTCTCTTGGTGAGTATGTAGCGAGGTCAAGGCTGAAAGCAAAGGGATTGCTTAACTCTGTTGAAGAACCAGACATTAAAGAAATATTGAAAAAGATAGGAATGGATTATCAAGATAAACCAAAGCTTGTTATTGAGTAAAATAAAAAGAAAGGAGGAAAGGCTATGTCATCATCATTACCAGTAGCAGAAACAGATGTAAACACGATTAGGGATCTTATTATTGGAAACATAGATATTGCACGAGGGATAAGAACAAAGTCTGAAAGGCTACACTGTGGAATATCAAAAGAAGATGTATCTGATAAACCAGATGTGGCAAATAAGCTAGTTGGTCAAGAGCTTATTGATAGACTGTATGAAATGCGGACGATTCTCAATGAAGCTGATGAAGCACTCACTGGATTCAATGGATAAGATCGTTTTATAATTAAACAAACTTAAAGAAAGGAGGTTAAACTAACGGTAGAGGGAAAGTAACTATTAACAACTAACAACTAACAACAAACTTTAAGGAGGCATAAAAAATGTCATTAACAGATTATTCAAATCTTGAAAAAGAAATTACCGATGCACCAGAGCCAAAGACTTTACCCCGAGGTACTGAGGTAAAAGCACGCATCATTGCTATGCGTGAAGGTATCAGTGAAAAGAACGATGCACAGTGGTACATGCCTGTGTTTGACATTCCTAAAGAACCCCTCGCAATGGAGTTCAATGATTTCTTCTGGGACCTAGCAGATCGTGATAAGCTGGATGAAAAATCAGCTTCTCGTTCATTCAGGAAATTCAAACTCTTTGCTGAAGCTTTTGGCATTGACTACTCCAAACCGTTTAGCTGGACAGAGGACTTGATTGGCCTGGAAGGTTGGGTCATTCTTGGTGTGAAGAAAAGCGACGAGTATGGAGATCAGAACACTGTGTCAAAATATGTAGCAGGTAGGTAGCTACATCATTGCTAAGGCGGCATTTATTAACTAGCAACATATTGTATGGGGAGCGCCGCCCTCCCCTTTATTTAACAACAAGGAGATAAACTATGAACAACGATAAATTTATGTTAGTAACAGAAAAGAGTATTGCTAGGAGTAACAAACTCTTGGATCGCAAGGGTTTGGTTTACACTGTCAACGACGACCGCTTGATTAACTTCAAACAAGTAGGTGCAATAGAACTTAAGTCACCTACCGAATCCCTCATGTCTATGATGAATAAGCATGTAGCAGCAGCTTCATCAATGGTGAAGGAGCCCACTAAATACACACGCAAGCATTGGAATAGTGTGCTTGATGATATACGGAATTACACTATCCTTCTCGATGCGCTGTTGATAGACATGGGGATTGAGTGATGACATGTAAAAATTGCGGTACTAATAGGCCAGGAGATATTATAAAGGTAACCTCAGACTTAATGCATTGTGCAGTATGTGGAGAGAAAGTAGATCCTTATAAAAGATATGTTAAGGTAGATAGTAACTGGGACAGATACTTTCACTCCATTTGTGAATCGGTTGCTTCCAAGTCACCTTGCCTATCCCGCAAAATAGGTGCTATCCTCGTGAGGGATCATAGTATTGTAAGTACGGGGTACAATGGTCCTCCACGAGGAATACCTCATTGCGGCCATGATAGATATATGAATGATGATACCTTATATGCTCTTATACAGAGCCCTCAAAAATTTCAACCTCATAGAATAAGAAATGAATGTCCTCGCAAAATCCTTGGCTATGCCTCAGGTACTCACATGGAACTATGTCTTGCTCAACATGCAGAGGAAAACACTGTATCAAATGCTGCTCGTTTAGGTGTGTCAATTATTGGCACTACACTTTATATGAACTCAGTAATCCCTTGTAAAAACTGCTTTGGTACTTTAATTAATGCAGGGATTGTAGAAATAGTAGTAGATGAAGTAACTGTCTATGATAAACATACACAGTTCCTCATCAACAATTCAGTTATTAAATTAAGGAGGTTTGAACTATGATAAGACACTACTTAAAAATAACTCCAGCTATCCCCATTAAGGATAGACATAAAATAGAAAAATTAATAACAAAGATGGGATATGTATTTATAGGAGGAGGAACATCTAATGTCAAAGAAGTCCTCTTTGAAGATACCTTTTCTGATATATCATTTGAGGAGAAAGAATGAAGTTGAATAAGTTCGTTTTATAATAAAACAATCTGGAGATGAGATTATGAAAATTCTATACACAGCTATGGAAGGAGGTTATTGGTTACCTCTAAATATTGATCAGTCCATTGAACAATTAAAGGAATATTGTGAGCTAAATAAGAAAACAGGGATAGATACTCACAATAGAATACTGATAAACGGAGGAGGGATTAACTGTGTATATGCAGCAGCTATTATGTTTTCAGATGGTACTATCTGGGATGATATAATCTGTGACTATGATAAGGTAGACCCAAAATTATTTGACAGTATCTTACGGAGGTATAACTATGAACGATGAATATAGGCCTAGGTTTAGTTTTGAAGTTACCTATGAGCAAAAACAGCGTGCTGATAAGATTCTCGCTACCTATGGTTTACGTAAAGCTATATTTGGCTATATCCTCGATGATGTCTTAAACATGATTGAGGAGTATGGTGGCGTAGCTATAGGCGTGATGATGAGTGGGAAGCTTAAACCTCGGGATGTCATACCAACTATGAAAAGGGCTGAGGAGGCTGGAAAGAAATGAACCATAGAGATTTAGGCAGGGTATCAATATCAAGTGAGATGATTCTTAATCATCCTGAACAGGTTGCTGAAGTCTTCGCACTCTTAAAGTTTATACCTATTCATGCTGAGCATAAGCTATACAATAATGATATTGAGTATGTAGCATTGTCTGAGCGTTTTGAAGAAGTCCAAACCGGATGTATAATACCATACTATCAGTTAAACATTACACAAGATAAATGTGGGAAAGTAAATCTGGTTGAAGTAGAACAAGTAGATAACATCTAAATATTTGGAGGTAATGATGGCAAACTTAGACGATCTTAATTATCCTTCTATATCTGACATGTCTGCTGATGAGGGCATTGAACTCCTTCGCCAGATTCGATTAAGTCGTAGGATTCCAGTGAAGAAGGTAAGCACTACAACAAAGACTAACCCAAAGAAAACTTCAAACATCAGTGCTGAAGCGGCTGCTGAATTACTTAAGATTTTAGGAGGATAAACAATGACAATTGAAGTAGGTATTGTAGGAATGATTCCAATCGAATCAATAGTTGTCTCAGACAGAGCTCGAGAGGTAATGGGAGATCTTAATGGACTAGAAGACAACATGAAGGAAACTGGACTAATCTCACCACTCGCTGTCAAAGACAATGGCAATGGAATTTATAAACTTCTCGCTGGTGAACGTAGGTTTAACATACTTAAAAAGAACAAGGTTAAGGAAATCCCTGTTCGTATATATAACAAAACCTTATCTGAAATCGAGATGAAGATCATTGAGAAATCTGAAAACTTCTTCCGTAAAGATATGGAGTTCTGGGAGTTTGATAAACTCACCTTTGAAATCCATGAGATGCAGCAATCTATCCATGGTGTCAAAGCTCCAGGCCCTGGACAGGAAGGATGGTCAACTGAAGACACTGGTGATATGATAGGTGGTGTGTCCAAAGCTACTGTGTCTCAATCTATTAAACGAGCTGAAGCACGTGAAGCCTTTCCTGAACTATTTGATAATTGTAAGACCGCAGCTGATGCGACTAAGGTACTTAAGAAAGTTGATGAAGCCTTGATTAAACAAGCCATTGCACAAAAGCTTGAAGCGCAAAAGCCTTCTGGTACTCTTGGTCAATTATCAAAGTGCTACATCCTCAAGGATTTCTTTGAAGGTGTTAAGGAAATCCCTGATGGTATAATGCACTTGGTTGAGATAGATCCTCCATATGCTATTGAGCTAGGTAAGGCAAAGAAAGTTGAAGGGGAATCTCAATATCAATTAGATGACTATAGCGAAATTGATAAAGACACATATCCAGAATTCCTTTCCAATTTACTCAGTGAAACTTATCGAGTCATGGCTGAGCACTCTTGGCTTATCTTCTGGTTTGCTCCCGAGCCTTGGTTTGATTTAGTTTATAAAGCTATCATAGAAACAGGCTTTGACTCAACAAGAATGTGCGGTATCTGGACTAAGCCTTCTGGTCAGTCCAAGCGTCCGGAGATGCACTTGGCAAATAGTTATGAAATGTTCTTCTACGCATGGAAGGGTCGTCCAGCGCTGAACAAAGCTGGAAGATCAAACATATTTCAATATTCTCCAGTGCCTGCAATCCAGAAGACACACCCAACTGAACGTCCAATAGAATTAACAACTGACATTTATGATACCTTTGCTTTTCCAGGGTCTCGTATCTTAATCCCATTCCTCGGTTCAGGCAATGGATTGATTAGTGCACATCAACTGGGAATGTCTGCAGTAGGATTTGAACTAGGAAAAGGTCATAGAGACTCGTTCTTGGTTAAGGTTAACGAGATGAAATGAGACTATTATTATACATACTTTTAATCTTATGCCTTATACTAGGCATATTATTAATCATCAACTGCTTCATACCATTTGGCATAGGTGTTCTAGTCTTTGGCTATTGTATAATAAAAGTGCTTTATGAAACAGACCGTTTTATAATAAAACGATCTGAATAAAAGGAGATAAAATGAGAAGGACTTACGTACCTCCATCAGGAAACAAAGATGCTAAATTAGCAGGAGTTGGCGAACAGCCTGGCATGGAAGAGATTCGTTCACGGCCACCCAAACCTTTTGTTGGCCCTGCTGGACGTGGATTAGAAGAATGTCTTCAGATGACTAAAATAGTGCGCCGTGATCTTTACTTAACCAACGTAATCAAAGACCTTGACGCACCTCTCAAACATTACATAGACCTCGACAATCGTGGGAATCCAACTATCCACCCCGAAGGCTATCAATACATCCAGGAGCTTGCCGAGGAACTTAAATCCCTAAACCTCAACGCCGTAATAGCCTTTGGCAACATTGCTTTACTCGCACTTACAAACCGTGTAGGGATAACCAAGTGGCGTGGGTCTGTCCTTGAATCTACCATTGTTCCTGGGCTTAAAGTAATCCCTACATTCCACCCTGCCACCTTCATCCCACCAAAGTTCAACTTCCTCAACAGACCTTTGATCTGCGAAGATTTACTCCAAGCTAAATATGAATCTGAGTTTAAAGAAATAGTTCGCCAACCTCGTGATATAACTGTCAGGCCCACATTTAATGAATCAGTTGATGTGTTAAACTATTGTTATGAAGCTGGACTGCGTGGCCAGACAATAGGTATTGATATTGAAGTTATCAATGGCGAGGTTGATTGTATATCTTTTGGATGGAACTCTGCTAACTCTATCTCAATCCCCTTTCGTTATCAGCAAGGGGATTATTTCAATGTAGATCAAGAATTAGAAATAATGTTGCTTATCTCAAAGATTATCCAAGAGCCTCGGATTACCAAGTGTGGTGCTAACTTCATATTTGATACACAGTTTATGTTTCACAAGTATGGCATTGTCCCTCGTGGTATATTACACTGTACACAGATTGCACAGAAGATTTCCTATCCAGACTTTCCTGCTGGACTAGACTTCGTAACCAACATGCATACAGACATCCCTTACTATAAACAAGATGGTAAACAATGGATGAAGATGCAAGCTGGCACCTGGGAGCAATGGTGGAACTATAATGGCATGGACGCTATTGTTCCTGTTGAGGCTATACCTAAACAATTAAAGGTGCTTGAACACCAAGGTAACATTGAAACTTACGAACGTCAACGTAAGTTAATCAAACCTTTAATCTATATGTCCGAGCGTGGTATTAAACTTGATGTCCAAGGTATGATGGAATACAAGGATGAACAACAGGCTGAGTTAGACATCCTCGCCGAAAATCTTAACAAGGAAGTAGGTTATGATATTAACTATAACTCGCCTAAGCAACTAATGGACTACTTTTACAAAGAGTTAAAAATCAAACCTTATAAAAAGCGCAATGCTCAAGGTCAGTATAATAACTCAATAGATGTTGATGCACTCAAACGTATATCAAGGCAAGGTTATAAAGCAGCTCAGACCATGCTAGACATTCGTGGTCTTAGCAAGCGTATTTCAACTTATTTAAACATAGGAAAGGTGGATAAAGATGGAAGATATAGAAGTTCGTATAAGCCCGTTGGAGCTGAAACAGGAAGGCTCTCATCGGGTGAAACTATCTTTGGAACTGGAGGTAATCAGCAAAACTGGCCACACGATTTACTTCGATTTTTCCTCTTTGATGAAGGATATATCGGATACTCTTTCGATCTTAGTCAAATCGAAAATAGAATTGTGGCGTATGTTGGTGGAGTCCTCCCACAAATCGAAGCCTTTGGACAAGGAATAGACCTTCATCGTCTTACTGCTTCAATCATCTTCAACAAACCTTACGATCAAATTTCAGGTGAAGATGGTTCTTCTGAACTTGGTGATGGTAGACAGTCCGAACGCTATTGGGGTAAGAAAGGTAATCACGCAATCAACTATGACATCGGCTATAAGAAATTTGCTCTTGTCAATGAGATGAATGAAACCGAGGCAAAGCAAGTTCTCGAAACAGTCCATCGTGGGTATCCTCAAATTCGAGGCGGTTATCAGATAATCATTCAAAACATGCTTAAGAAAAATAGAATGGTTACAAACTTATACGGTCGTAATAGGTTATTCCTCGGCCCTATTATTCCATCCTATCCTGGCGTGCCAAAGGGTGCATGTGAGAGTACATTCCGAGATGCTTATGCACATCTTCCACAATCAACTTGTGCTGACAAGATCAATGAACAAGGTATTGAATACATCTATTACAATCAAGATTTATTCAAATACATTGAACTCCTTGCTCAGATACATGACTCGATTGTGTTTCAAGTTCCTTTGTCAATTCCCTGGGAAGAACATGCTAGGATGTTATTACTAATTAAGCAATCGCTTGAACAGCCTATTTATTGGCATGGGACAGAGATTAAAACTCCATGTGATTTATCTATTGGTAAGTGTATGTGTAAGGACATGATGATAGAATTGAAAAGTAAGGAAATTCCATCTGATAATGACTCATTAGCAACCAAACTAAAAATTATCTACAACACAATTAAAAATAATGGAAACTAAAATATGCCTAATAATAGAAATCTCCCCGACTGGTTGGATAGTTTCATGCTCCTCACAGAGAACTCCGAGCCTCCATTACTCTTCCGTAAGTGGACTGCTATTTCCGCTATTGCTTCCGCTTTGCAAAGAAAGGTTAGAGTGGAGCTTGGACTATCCCTTACTTTTTATCCTAATTTATACATAGTCCTTGTCGGCCCAAGTGCTACCGGCAAGGGTACAGCAATGAAGTATGCTTCAGACATTATTGAACAGGTTCCCTCAATTCGTCTAAGTGCTCAAGCTACTTCGCTTCAAGCTCTTATTCGCCGAATGAAGGAGACTAACCTAACCGACATTGACTTGGCTACAGGTGACCAACAGTACCATTCATCGCTTACTATTTTCTCCACCGAATTTACTGTATTCTTAGGTTATCATAACAAGGAATTAATTTCCGCTCTTTGTGAATGGTATGACTGTCATGAACGGTGGAGTTATGAAACCATAGCAAGGAAAAAGGAAGAGGTCATTGGAGTCTGGGTTAACATCCTTGCAGGGACAACTCCTGATGCCATTCAAAGTTCACTACCTATTGAATCCATAGGAGGTGGTCTAACTTCCCGCATCATCTTTGTGTATGAAGAGAAGAGGGAAAAGTTAGTCATCTTTCCTACGAAAACAGATGAAGAAATCCAGCTTCAACAAATGCTAATTAATGATCTGGAACAAATAAGTATGCTGTCTGGAAAGATGGAATATGGTTCTGACTTTGCTGAAGCTTACTCTGCATGGTGTTATAATGCAGATGAGAATCCTCCCTTTTATGATCCAAAGTTTGATGGTTACTGTGGTCGGCGAAGGAATCATTTAATATCCTTGTCAATGATCTGTTGTGCAAGTAGAACCGACAGCATGATTATGACAGCTGAGGATCTTGCAAGGGCTTCTGAATTCTTACTTGGAGCGGAAGTTAAAATGGGCAAGGTTTTCAGAGGTATGGGCAAAAGTGATATCTCATCTTTGATCAATGATGCTATTGTGTTCATTGAGAATTCAATTACTAAGGAAATCCCTGTTTGGCAATTTGCTAGACAGTTCGAAGGTAACATGGATAAGTTTATTATGGACAGAGTTTTGTTTACATTGGAGGCTAGCAATTATATTAAGATAGTGAAAAGGCCTGGGACTGACACTTTGATAACCATATTAGATCGTTAAATTGTTAAACGATCTTATTGACCACTCCTTAATTTTCCAACCTCCTCTCTAAATCCAGGAGACATGACACCACCAGCTTTAATAACTGTCCCTAATTCTTCATACAGTTCTTTACGTTCCTCATCTGAAGCAGAGTTAAGTCTGTCAACATAAACCTTGGCTCTCGCTTCAGTTGTAAGACCTTTCAACCGTAACCAGAAAGTACGATTAGGTAATCCCTTTATCTTTTCTTGGAATGTGAATCTATCCTTAAGTCTATCATATGTATCCTTGTCTTTAAACTCCCTCATATAATCTATAACTTCTTTCCTACTTACATTATCCTGATAGAGGTAGCCTTCAACTCTCATATCCAGCCCACGATTCTGAATCCATCTTTGAATATCACTTGCTTCCTTAGCCTCATCTATCTTCTCTCCATATTGTGAGTAAGGATTAGTTACACTAAAGAATCTTTTAATAATAGGTATCTTAGACAATACCATTGCAAGGTGCTGTTCTTTCTTGTTCTTAGGAAGATCACCAAATGATGCATCGTAGCCTTGACCAAGTAAATAAGACCATAGTGTTCCACTGGTTGTTAATTCCTCTATCATATACTTAGTGCGTTCAGGAGACATCCCAGTTGCTTCACCAAAATCTATAAATGTTTGAGGTGTTTGACCAGGAATATATTCCTCTTTACTTTCTGGCCAACTAAAAGGTTTATCAGACTTCCTCCAAATATCTTCATTCATCCAGAAGTCTTTATTAGTAACATATCCAAGCGTTCCACTAATAGTAGGTGGCAACTCAGTTACCCCAACAGGGCTTTGCTCCTTAAGTGAATCAACTATTCTATTAACATCTACTTCATTGCCAAGCCATTTATCTACACTACCTTCAAAGAATGTTTTGAAGAACTTCTGACCAGGGTCAATAGGTATTTTAATATAAGGATACCTCATCTGACCATGCTCATCTTCAAATCCAAAGTCGTCACCTAAAGTAAGACAAAGATTATTTTGTTCATCTATATTTCCTTTAAGTGCTTGTGAACTTTTTGGATGCATCTTGTTCTTAGCTATATAAAGGCCAGCTACCAATGCACCAAACTGTGCAAGTTTATAAGTAGAGCTTAAAGCTGTCCCACTCCCTGGTTTGAAAGATCTAAACAATCCTCTTGTACCTACAACAGCTGCATTAAGATAAGGAAAAGCATTATCAGCTGCTTTAGTAATCCCTCCACCCTGACCAAAGTCCATATAGTCTCTTGCAGCAAATGTAGCTTCCTGTGTAATCTTTGGATTTTTATTAGCTTCTTCAAATGTAAGGCCTTGTTCCTTTGCACGATTTCTAATAACCCTATCTCTAATTGCCAGCCTAGTCATTATCTCAGACGTCTCACCAAAGTAACCTAAGAAATTATATATAGCATCTATTGATCCTTCAACATGCCTACCACGTTGGAGTAGTCTACCTTGGTGAACAAGAAATTCCATCCCTCCACCTTCTTCAATATACTTTTCATAACGTCCCTTGCGAAGCGCTGCATCTGTAAGTATAGTTGCTAAGTCCCTACCTATCTGCAAACCAAATACTGGCATGTGAGGACTATAAACAGATGTCCATTTTCCATCTTTAAATTCCCTAGCAGCAAACCAAGTATGCAATACATCTCTTGGTAAATTAGCCAACGCAAATCCCCAGTTAATACCAGTAGCAAATGTCCTTAACACTGGTGATGCACTAGCATACCTCAACACCTGCCCCATCTTATAACTTATCTCTGGGTTATTAGTTATCCACTCCTTTGACATTTCAGGTGAGATATAAAGTTCCTGGCGCTTACCTTTTTCATACACTAAAATTCGATGCCATCCAGTTGGTATCATATCCTTTGGGTCTTCTTTAATCCTAACAAAGGGATTAGTATTATCAGCCTTTGCAACTTCAAGCAAACTTAGATTAGCTCTATTATTCAATATACGTCCATAAGATCTATTAAATACTTCAAGAGCCATAATCTCACTTGAGGATTCATAGATGTCAGTCTCCTTACCTTTTGACAAAGCCTCAACACCTGAACTGTAAATAGTTCTATCAGTCTTCTTCAATTTTGGGACTTGTTTATCGTAGATTTCTACCAACTTAATCCTTCGATAGTTATGTGAAATAAGTGCATCATATTCTTGTTCAGAAATCAACTCAGCATCCAACAAATCTTTCAATGGTTTCTTCATCCAATCAAAGTATGCTCCAACTTTACCCCCCACACTTCCATCGTCCTTTAAATGATATAAGTTGTAAGCCT
Organism: Candidatus Aenigmatarchaeota archaeon; assembly: GCA_017610225.1. The sequence continues at coordinate 11,290 of JAFCCM010000029.1, forward strand.
CAGCATCTGTATAATCTCTCACTCCATTAACTTTTTTATATTTAAATATCTCCATTCTAGCAGCACATTCAGCTGGGGTATATCCTTCTGGATAGGCAAATTCTTTAGGTAACTTGTACTTACTTATATCCAACATCCTTACTGACAATGCTAAGGTATCAAATACTATCTTATCACCTTTACTCATTCCACTGTAAGCTTCCTTCCTCATCTGCTTTAACATATTGGCCGAGAGTGAACTAGCTCCTTTGGATAGGTACATCCTCTGTATTATATCATAACCTACATCACCAAGAGCTTCAAGCAACTTACCACGGATATTTCCTGAACGGTCTACAAATGAACGATTAAAGTTTTCTCTTAACATCTGAGCAGCTTCTTTAGGTCTGAAAGCTTTCATCCCCTGAGATTTTCTTACATAGTCAAAACCTTTCCTAGCCCCTTCAATTAACTGCTTAGCACCTTCACCTGCTGCACCTGTAATGTCGTAGAGTTTGGTTGGTTCAGATCGTTTTGGAATTAAACGATCTGCTTTATCTAACCCTATCCCATACTTATCAAGTAATACATTTTCCTTTAACGGCCTCTTTGTCTTTTCAAATGTAAGGAATTCTGAGTGAGCAATTCTAGGTATCCTTTGCTCTCCTCCCTTTAAATCCACTAAAAGACTACCTTTATTCACATACACAAACTTACCTAAATATCTCATACCATATTTAGTAGCAAACCTTTTTATATAATCAGACACAGGAATATTATATGACCTAGCTTTATCATACCCTTTCATTGTAGATACTCTTTCTCCTGTAGACTTAGATATGTCTTGAATTTTAATAGTTACCCTACCATAAGGCTTTAATACCCTAGCAAACTCTTTCATAGCTCCATCATGATAAGCTAGTAATGCATCTAAGCTTTCAAAACCTCCAAATCTTTTTGCCATTGTAGGTATCTGTTTACCAACAACTAAATATGGAGGATCACTTATTATTGAATTTATAGATTGATCATCAAGAGGTATATGTTTAGATACATCAGCCTTTATTGTGTCTTTAGTCTGAGGTACTTTATCCATCTTAATTATAGGTCTTATTTCATTAGGTAGATTTTTCCATATTTTACCAGAGCTATAATTTACATCTAAGTCTACCTTACCTTTATGCATTAGGTTTATAATATTAGATAATAACTCATCATGGTTCTTACTCCATGACTTAATTACTTTCTTAATATTTTTAGATGCTTGAGTTGGGTCTACCCCTGAATATAAGGTATTGCTACTATCATCTTTTATAATATTATCTACTGCATCTAAAGTGGACAAATCTAAACGCTCAGTTCGTTTGACATCCAAACGATCTGCATTCCTTGCCCACTCCGCAGCGTCACTAACCGTCTCCTTCCAAACATTGAAGTCTTCACCTTTATCAAACTTATCTCTAACTTCATCAGCCCTTATAGCTAATTCACTAAGGTGATTCCTAATCTCTTCAATAGGAAGTTCTTCTCCATTAAGCCATCTATTAACATCGTTGATTAGCTTACCAGTAAATAAGTCAGGGTCTCCCAAAACATTCTTAATTCGCTCTTTGTAAAGTTTATGTAATGTATTAGTCTCTTCAACTGACTTGTCACGGAAAGGTGATTGGTCAGTGGATAATTCAGCAGGTTTAGGAGTACCTGTTTGAGTATCAAGTTCGGTGGTAAGTTCTTCACCTTTAGGTTTAATTCCTCTTGACCTTTCAAGCTTTTCCCACTGTTCTTTCACAGTCATCTTGTTGATTTCTTTGACTGGATAACCAGCTCGATTAAGTTCATGTTTTTCATCTTTGGTTAACTTAACTTCTTCTAATATATGCTTAAGTCTTTCTATATCTAACTTACTATAATCTGTTTTACCTTGTAACATACTCTTGTCAGTAATTTCCCTATACTTATTAAAGAACATTGATCCCTCTTCTGTAAATACATCTGGAAAGGTATCAATCTTATCAGCAAGCCCACTACTTAAAATATAGTTATGAATACTTGTCATTATACCTTTTCTTTGATATTCTTTTAATGTATGTAAACCTTCTGTATAGGCTACATTATCATATATAGATACGTCTGCAGATCCAACTATTTTTTCTCCAATCTTTGCCTGTATTTTAAATTCTTTAGGGTCTTTAGTACTAATTACATTATAAGATATTTCTTCACCTTCAATCTTTTCTTTCTTTGTTTTCTTCTTTGCCTTCTTTTTTGCCTCAATTTTTTTCTCCTTGATTAAGTCTTGGCCAGTAGTTACTTTTTTCTTAACAGCCTTTTCTTTCTTAATCTCCTTAACCTTCTTCCCTTTCTCCTTCAAATCACCTTTTACTACACTCTCAGTATCTATATTCTCATTCAGTTTTCTTGCTTCAAGTTCTGCTTGTACCTTTTCAACATCTAAGACTTTCTGCTGTGCTGCTTTAACTACTTCATCAGGAATCCTATCAATCTCTTTTTGTTTAATAACTATTTTCTCAGCCTTATCCAAAATAGGCTTAGCGTCCTTTGCATATTGTTCATGACCTCCTTTGTATGTCCTACCCATGACAACTATTCCAACAACATCAGCTATAAAATGCAAAGCTCCTCTAACATTAGGCATGTATTCAAACATGTCTAACTCAGCCAATGTATGAATAGGCGTTGATGCAGCTGTGTAAGGTGCCATGCCTATCTCACCTATAATAGCACTATAGTCTGTAGGTTCTTTCTCTCCACCTTCACCTACAGCTTTCTTACTTAAATACTTACCAAAGGTCATAGGTGATTGTAGTAATCTATCAAATGGTGCAACTATACTCTCATGCCATCTTCCCGCACCTTTCTCCATTCCTTTACTAGCAGCTTCATAAAGATCAAGGAGAGTGAAATCCTCTGACTTGAGTATCCTAGAACCCATCTCCTTTGATGTTTCAACAGCTGCAGACAATGCACCTTGAGCAAATCCAGGAAGGGACATAGCAAAGGTAAGTGTCCCTCTCACAGCATCATAAGGATTCTTAGCCATTCCCCACAGTTGGTTAAGCGCTTCCATTGCACCACGCTTATCATCATCTGTCATGGTAGGAGGTTGGAATAAAGTAGAATCAGTAATACCTTCTCCAAAAGCCATCTCACCTACCTTTTCATAGAAAGGCTTTGGTGCAGCCGAGATCATCTGATTCATTATATGAGGATCTTCATATAAGTCAGAAACAGGTGCAGTCGAAGCTTCGAATTTAGGGACAGGAGCAAGCAACTCAGGTTGCGGCTGCCTGAGGAGGTCAAGCCCGGAAGTTACTTGACCTCGGCCTTGACCCTGTCCCTGTTTCAGTAAATCCATTTCAGATTGTTTTGTTATTAAACGATCTGATTGTTCACCCCTTAATAAATCAAGACCTGACGGCATATCTAACTTCCTCCATATCTCCAGATGGCCATTCAACTGTCCAAATTATAGTCTTACCATCTTCAGCCCATTTAACTTCTTTAATCTTTCCACCACCGGCAGTGATCTTATCTTCAATAAACTGTACTTTAACCTCAGAAGTTTTTTGCTCTTGTTCACCGGTCTCCATCCTAAACAATTCATTTTGAACTTCATCAGAACTCATATATTTATTAAGGTCTTCAGTCCACTTAGGATCTTTGAAATAAGTCTGACCTTTTAATCCAGCCTTAGCTTTTATCTCAGTTAATTTCTCTCCAAGAGTCAAACCACCACCAAGAGCTGTAATGTCTCTAAGCCATGTATTGAAATCTGGCTCAGTGTCATTAGGTCCTCTATAACCACCTGCTACAGCCTCTTCATAATCCTTCTTATGGCCAGTCCAAGCAGAGTTTTGATACTCTTCAAAACTACCTTTAAATGAACCACCTGCTTCAGTTTGAGCATATTCGTAATTTTTAATAGCATTTGTACGCTCATCCTTATTTGCAGACTTATACCAATCAAGGTATTGCTTAGTAGTCAATTTAATATCTGTCCCAGGTATAGTAATTGAAGGCGTCTTCTCACCAATTAATGCATCATAGTAATCCATCATCTTCTGCTTATACAATGTATCAGACACATCACTAACCTTTTTCTGTCTCAATGCCTCGACACTTTGAGCACCACTAAGGGCACTGGAAATGTCTTGAGGTGTCAGGCCAGCCAAATCGGCACCTGAGATACTTGGCTGACTAGAAACGAAAGGGTTTGCCATTCCTCCTGGTTGCTTGATAGGAGCAAGACTTTGATCTGGGGTGAACATGCTACCTCCAGACAAAGTGCCAAGAGCAGAAGCTGGAATATCCATCTTTATTCCATCTTTACTAATTGCCCCTTTTGTATCATCAGGGCCTAGCATCTGCTGTAACAGCTTCATGTAATTCTGTGCAGCGATGTTCTGCATAGTAACTTTATTCACATTAGCTCCTATTGGCTGACCAGCTCCAATGTCCTGTCCTGCAGCTGCAAGATACTGCAAGAACATTTTGTTTTGCATGAGATTTTCTAAACCTTCCATAATTAATTCCTCCTATAAAAATGCAGATGCAGCGCCAAGAAATGCTCCAACGCCAGCACCAACTCCAGTGCCTATTCCAGGCACAACACTTCCAACCATTGCCCCAGCAGCTGCCCCACTCAATGCACCACCTATTGCTGACTGTGCTTGAGAGGGTCCTGAGGTAGCTCCAGGTGTAGCTGTACCACCACCAATAGCTGCTAGTAAATTACCTCCATGTTGAAACACTTCCAGATCCCAAAGTGCGTCAGACTCATCTATTTTAAGATTAGCATCCATCTCTTCCTTCTTAGCTACAATTTTAATTCTGTTAACATCAGCTATCATCTGAGATGCAGTCTTTTGATATTCAAGTTTGAGTGCAATCAGACGAATGGCATCATCTGAAAACGCCTTCATATGTAAATCAGCTGCATACTTTGCAACTTGCCTATCCTGATTTTCTTCAATGTTAGCTCTGCCAATGACAAAGGCAGAACTCATCACTGCATTTATATCCAGCATGCCTGCATTGAACCTTGGTAGAATTTCAGCTATTAACCTGGCATCTAAATCAGCAGCAAATTCATCCACTGCATCATCTATCCTATCAGTATCAAGAACATTACTTATCAATGTGTCAAGGGTTGTTCCAGTACTTAGTAATGTAACAAGTGACTGCAATTCATCAGGAGCTGCAAGCATTGTGACTAAGTCAGCATCAGGATCGTATGCATTCTGAAGTGTCCAAGGTGAGTTGCCCAGAGCTGAATTCATCACATCAGTTATTGATTCAGTTATTGTATCAACACCTGAGTTATCCAACCAATCACCATGGATAGTTTCTAAATATGCTGAATGACTAACAGCACCAGAACCTCCACCTCCACCGCCACTCCCACCTTTGAAACATACTAATGGATAAAATCTATATCCATAATCTTGTTTAAATTTCCACCAATTTATATTCATCTCAGTCTCCATTAAGTTTGTTAAATTGTTAAACGATCTTATCAATGTTAAATGAAATAAAAGTATAATCAGCACTACCCCCAAGATAGTCAACTACTTTAACAATATAAGGCTCTTGAGTATAAGCAACTATTCGACTGCATCCTTTTGCTTTAGCATACTTTGCAATAGTCTGAAGTCCATGAATCCAACTAGACTCATCAACTGAATTATATCCATATAAGCAATAGATTAATAAACTCTTTGAACCACTAGCATCATCATATAAAAATCTTGTTAAAACTATCCCTTCAAAATTGTTTTCATTCTCACTTTTATTATATGAAGCCCATACAGTAATTGTTCCATTGAGGGCAGATGCTAAAATCCTATTCATCTTATCTGGATGCTCATTTACGATGGGTGGTAAAGATTGTTCAACTGCATACTTTATAATATCCCATAGTCTTGAAATTTGATCTGGTAACAGTCGTGTTAGCATTATTTTTGTCCTCGCAACGAGCTAGGTGGAGAATATACTCCTCTTATCCCTCTTAAGTCAGTCATTTTAAATCTTATCTTAATATATTTTATAGGTGAAATAACTGCAACGTAATCAAAGTTTAACCTAACTACAAATTCATTCCCTGAGGCAGTGATAGCTGCAATCCCTTCATTGTTTAAAGGTACTTCACTTGTATATCCCCAGACATCTAATGTATTAGCCCAGCCAATAGCTGCTTTAGCACCAAAGGTAATTAAAGTATCTGATTCAACCGAACTAATTGTTTTCTGTCCTCGATAACCAAGGTCGAATATTGTAGTGGTTAGTGAAGGTATATAGTCATCAACTGTGTTGGGTAACATAATTAGTTCATCATCGTAATTACTCATAGTCCATAATGCAGAAGGGTGCTGTGGAACTTCTGTTAATCCATAAGGGGAAAGTAAGAAAGTTTTCTTACTATTACCAATATAAAAGTCATTCTTAATTCGATCATACTTAACAATTATATCTTCATTTTCATCTTCAAGGTCTTTCATATATCTATAATATCCAAGTTCTTTAATTCCTTTACTCGTCATTTCCCTTATTATATAATCAGTGCCTACAAACACATGACGTCGGAGGTCTCCATCAATAGCGCCACGGTTAACTAGTCCAACGTCCTCCAACTCAGTAAATCCAAAGGTGGTAACAGGACTACCAACAGGCCTTAACATTGTAATCCCTTTAGATGAATAACCTATTACATTGTCACCTAATCGTCTAACATGGTAAACCTTCCCACCATAAGGACAACGTCGATAACCTGCTTCATTCTGTCTATCAGGTGTAAAGTCCATTTCACCAATCTTAGACCAGCAATAGAATGCCTCATCACAGTCATGCCATGCACTTACTATGCCTCCACCTACTGCTTGACCCTTAAAGTTACACACAGTTCTCATCATGGGAATAGTTGCACTTGCAGCTACTTCATGCCAGTCTCCTAATCCCACATCCCAATAGATCATAATAACTCCATTGGTCATAAAAGCGTAAAGGCCAAAGTCTGCAACTTCCATCAAAGACCCAATGCCAAAGGTTAATTCATCTATATCAAATATATGAGTGGCTACATAATCATCTGAAATTAAATATACCTTATCCTCATGGTTGAGTAAAGCATCTCTGATGATTAAGAAGTTATATTTTTCACCTACAATAAACTGTGGGAATGGCCAAGAGTATTCCATGTCAACTACACCAACCAAAGGATCATCATCTGAAATTTTATATCCTTCAAGGTCATTCTTACCTACACGAAATCCAAGACATTCAAACAACCACTCATCGTTCACTGGTATAGAACGTTCAGGGCTAAGACCTTTTTTTAAAGAATCTATAGTTAATTCATATTCACGCATAGTAACCCTCTCTACATAAATACTTATCTGAATTCCATATTCTAAGAATTGTTGAACGGCTTACTTTAAACATCTTAGATACATAAGAAGCTGAGAATTTATATCTTTGATGGCGAAGATACATTCCTTTGTCTACAGGAATACACAGTTTTCTAATCAGCCATATCTCACCTTCATGAAGCTTTAATTGACCTCCTCCTCGATTAAATAGATTCCTTTTTGCCCTATCCATATTATTGTCTCCATAAGTTCCACAGTACAAATGCTTAGGATTAACACATTTTCTATTATCACATTTGTGAAGAATTAGTTTACCTTTTGGTATAGGGCCATTAACAATTCTCCAAGATACTCTATGAGCATAATCCAACTTTTCACTAACACTGAATTGTCCATATCCATTAACTATATACGCTTGCCATTCCCAACAGTCATCTTCACCTTTAACATCTACCTTAGCCCAAAATCTTTCCAATAGTCTTTGAGATAACTCCCTCATAATCCTCTCCTATTATCTATGAACTTTCCATCTCTTGCTGAATGATGTTTTGAGTGCTTACTTGCACGGTAAGCTGCATAAACTCTTTCTCAAGTGGCTTTGTCTTTGTAGACATTTCCTTTTTGTCCAAGTCTATATTTTCCGTTCCCAACTGGGATACAAGGCATGGCTGTCACCTCTTATTCTTCAAGTAAATCATTTTCCAACTCGTCTATTAAATAACTTTTAACCTCAACATCTTTAACCGTAGGTACCCAAAGAAAAGATGTCCAAAATTCTGTGACAGCATCTTCAGGTTTCTCAGCTTTGTATGATATAGAAATTGTCAACCTATCAAATGCACTTGCTTTAATATCAGGTTTGATAACTAACCTTTTCTTTGTAAGAACAAATACATTAGATGTCCCAGTCTCATCACCCATCAAGGCAAAGGTAATAGCTACTTCCTGCTTAGGTTTTTTACCAAGGTCAATAACACCTTTTGTTATAGTCCCTCCACAGGGAAACATGTAGCGGAGGACTATACCTTTAACCTCGTCACCTAATACAGCGTTGGATATTGGATAAGGTGTTATTAAAGCAACTGTCTTTTTCCTTGATCTTCGAGCAAGCCGTTTTGTTACCATCTCAAGATGTTTAATTTTGTCTTCCATAATTACTCTCCTTATCCTAATCTACTTTTAAATAAGTGCATGGAGGATCTTCTTCAAATCTCGTAGCCTTAATACTATCTAATTCCTCATACAGTGCTCTTGCTACTCTATGTCTACCGTCAAAGATCTTTGCATCTTCATCAAGAATAATCGGAAAACTCATATCAGCTTCAATCACCATTTTCATATGAGAAACAAACTCTCGAATTTTCATGCCTCCTATATTTGCGTCAAGGCAAAGATAATCCATTGGGATATCTTTAACAGGTAAATCCTTTGCACGAGCAATTAAATCAGAGACAACCCATCGTTCTCCTTTATCGCCATCAACCTTCTGTCCTGAAATGCTTGTCCACTTTTTCTTTATCTTAATCATTTATCCCTCCATCTGACTTACTTCTGCAATTAGTTCTTCAACAAGATCCATTCCAAGCTGTTTCATTTCAATAGCTATTGAACTAGTCCAGTCATTAACTCCTTGCGTATTACGATTAGTTATCTCAATGTATCTCATAGCGGACATGTAAAGTAACATTGGATGGACTTCTGACCAATAGTTCTTATCTTCATCTTCAACAAGCTCCATTGAATAGAATAGTCCATTGACAGTGATCGTTAACTTTTCACTCGTAGGAACATTAACAATAACTGAATTATACTCATGTGCATTGCCAGCTGGAATTTCTACAAATCCAATGAAAGCTTCAATGTCTTCAACTGTCGCATCCTCTGGAGAATATCTTGTAATGCAAGGTGAGTAATACAAAGGTGTTCCAGCTGTACGTGAGCTAGGCAACCCTGTCAAATAACCCTCCATTAAATTCTGAAGACTTACCTTCTCAAGTTGCCAACGAGCACTTGTTGAAGCAGCCCAGACTTCTTTAATAGCACGACAATAAGGAAATGAGACACTGAACCTATTAACCTCTAACAACCGATAACAACTAGCCCAGGACTTCTGTGTTTCATCTAATCTATCAAGGAACTTCCTTCCTTCATTGATATAAATATCAGCGCCGTTGTCGGAGAAGTCTTCATTAACAAGGTCAAACCTCCCTGATAAATTCCTAAACATTGTACGTAGTTGAAGTAAGTTCATTTCATCACCATTAACAGATCGTTTAATTATTAAACGATCATTTATAATAAGCTGTGAGGTAAGGGAAAGGAGTAAACCTTACCCCACAGCCGTTATTGACCTACCTGGAGGTTAGCTACGGTGTTAACAAGTTTGGTAAGCCAACACCATTTAAGACTGCGCATTTCTGCGGCAGTCCAAACTCAAGACCACACTCAGTGAGGTATTCCTCATTAGTGCCATCAACCCTGCGCTGACCATAACCCTCAGAATGTTCCTTAGACTTACTTTCACCATAGAAAGATGTATCATCTATGTAACGGTAAGACATTTCCTTAGGCTCAAGAATCACTCCCATGTTACGAGTGGTTGCATCGTAAGAAAACAACGGATGAGTCTTCATATGAATAGTCCCAAAGGGAGTTATCCAAGTACGAATCTGCATACCGTAAGTTTTCTGTGCAGGTGCAAGGTTGATCTGTCCACCAGCCATTGCAAGAGCGTCAAGGCCAAGCAAGAATCCAGAACCACAGAGGCAGAGTTTTTCATCTGCTCCGTACCTAAATATCTGCTCAAGCATATTTTTAAACCAGGTTTCACCACCAGCTGCCCAGGTCTGCCCAGCGTAAGCAGCATTCAACGTATAGTCATCACAGTTTGCAGGCGCATACTGACGAATGAAGTTGATCACACCTCTAGTGGTTCGCTCAGGTTTTCCATTGTCGCCTATGTTCTGGGTCATAATACCCCAGAGGAACGCAAGCTCCATTTCCCAAGAATGCATCTCAAGACATTCAGACTTTGCCTTCTGATACTGATCACCAGTGCGAAGACGAGTCTTTCGAGCAGTCCGAGTAAGGGACAAGGGTGAGCGAAAGATCTGAGTATAGTTATCAACTTCAACCGGATTCAGCGCAATCGCATCAGGCATTTCACCACCCTCAGGATTGATGTTACCGATGATTTTAAAGGTATCACAGTCAGTAAGATCATGGTCAGCTGAGTTATCATCAGCTTCGAGTAGTTTAATGGCAACAACAGAGTTTGTAGTACCTCTGGTAATGCCAGTTATCTTACCCACAACATCAACTCGCCAATCAGATGCATCACGAAGAAGAATCTGATGTCCCTCACGCATACGATTTGCGAGAATAGTGGTTATCTGGATATAAATTGTATCCCCAGCAACCCCAGCACCTGCATAGGCAGCTGTCATATCAGGTAAAGTATATACACCAGCTACATCTCCACCAACAGCTGACTGCTCCTGAGTCCACCAATGGAACTTAGGATCATCAACACTTTCACTACCCATCATTGAAAGTATTGCAGTCAAAGGAGCCATACCATTAGGATACAAATAGAGTATCTGCTGTCTCCAATTTTCAGGACGCTGGTTATCTACCCAGTCACCCGTACCTCTCATACCAAGAAACATAATTAGTTACCTCCATTAAGTTCAGATTGTTTTATAATAAAACAATCTGGTTATTGTTAAGCATAGTCATATCCACTAGGGAATGTAGAAGTGATTGCAGCAAGCGGATGCCAATGCATACCATCACTATACATCAACAGACGATCACAAGCACTGTTGAGAACTATATCAACCCAGCATTCTGAATCGTCTCTGTCCGTAATAGTAATAGTGTTAATAGCATCTGCTGCCCTAACCACTATTGAATAAAATCGTCCTTTTGCCTCAGCTACAGGTGGAAGAGCGATTACCATAGGAGCAGTCAATGCACTAGGACGTACTACATAGTCATAATTAGCCATCTCGACTGACTCAGTAGGATCTATATATTTATCAACTACTTCCTTATCATGTTGAGCAAATCTATCTTCAAGCATTATTGTTACCTCCGTATTAACGTCTTAAGGTATCATTCATCGACGCAAGCTCTTCCTGCATCGGTGTAAGATCTGGTTTATTATCAGGTTCTCCAGACTTCCCTTTTCTACGGGGGAGTTTAGGAGCACCACCTTTACCGTCAACATCTTTCTTCACAGCTTTCTTCTGTAAATCAAGACGCTTACGAACCTCTTCACCTACTTCACTAAGAACCTCATCATATTTTTTATCAGGGTTCTCTGAAGCTACTTCTTCAAACACAGCAGCGACAACCTTCTTAAATGGTACAAGGTCTTCATTGTCTTCATAGAACTTCTCACTTGCATTTTTCAAGTTGGTCATAACAGCTATGTTAGTTTTCACTATATCGGGTATGGAACGTAGCACACCTTCACCAAGAACTTTCCTTGTGTCGGTTACAGCTTTCTGATATATTGAATTGAGCATCTTGTTGAATTCCTTAGGATCACGGATAAGTTCTTCAATGTCTAACTCACCTACAAAGTCCTGGTCTTCAAATGTTAAAGGTGGTTCGTCATCTTTCTTATCCTTGTCCTTGTCATCTTCAACGTCTTTAGTGTCTTTGGTATCTTTAGAAGATTCTGCCTCAGCTAGTTTTGTGCGGAGACTTTCTATAAGTTTATCTTTGTCGTCTGATTCAGAGTCATCTTTGTCATCATCAGATTTGTCATCTTTATCTTTATCCTCATCCTCATCACCTTTAGATTTCTTATCGTCAATCTTTATCATCAGCAGGATCATCATCACCTTCTAGATCATCCTTCTTATCCTGATCTGGATCATCTTCAATAGTCTCACCAAAAGATTTAAGCATTTCACCTATGTCATCCTTTACCTCTTTTTCTTTATCATCATTCACTTCGTTTCCCATTTCACTAACCTCCAGTTTGTTTATTTATTAAACGATCTTAATTACTTAACACTTAATTGCCTCCAAATCTCCTTCCAATAACCATAGTTAGTTGAACCATCACCTCCGATATTTACCAACGCTAGTACATCATCCTGCTGTGCCGCAAAATCTGTCAACACAGGTAATTGATTAAGATACATTTTCCCATCTGATTTAATCCCATCTTTAAGTGATATATCGTTGTCTTGGAAAACAAATATCTTAATCTGTCCTTCAGTCCCACCTCTAATATATTCTATAACAGAGGCACCAATCCCAGAAGTTAAAACTACTTCTATCTTCTGAGCACTTAAATCAATACCGATTACTAAAGCTGTGTCTCCAGCTGATATGGACAAATTTGTAACAGTTATGCTATTAGAATATTCTTCTATAGCATTGATAGCTACAGCAAGTGCTCTGATATAAGCTGGTATTTCAGCGACTAGTACTTGATCAGTTGGTTTATTTGTGTCTAAGCTCATCTTTCTTATCCTCCAGAATACTTAAAAATACATCAGGCATGCTTAATATATAGTCAACAGCCTTAACCCTTCCATTTAAATCTCCCATGTGAAGTAAGACGGATGCCGTGGAAGAATTATTATCAGCTGCGTCATCAACTATAGATTTCATTTCAAGTTCAAATCCTTCCTTCCATGACTCAAGCTCAACAATCATATCAGTCCATAGGATAGAATTTTTAAAGTCCTCTATATCACCCTTAGTTGTCCTTATATTTGTCCCTTCCATTTTACACTCCTGTAGGTACTAGATTTCCACGTTCAACTTCACGTGAGACTTCTTCATCAGGCATGACTTGCCCTTGAATCTGATTAACATTGCGCCTGAAGTCTTCTACATTCTTTGCTCCAAGCTGCTGAGCAATATACATGAAGATTCTTGTTACATCAAACTGCTGTGCCAATTCAGGTGTTGTGCCTATTACCTCAAACATCTTAATCCATGATTGAGAGAAGTTACCTCCAGGAATTGAACCATCTCTTACAATTAAATCATAGTTGACTGCCAAGTCATAAGGAGTTACTCTTACACGTTCTTGCTTACCGTATATAGATTTAAGTTGCTCAGCGTAGCGTCCAACTAATTTGACATAACTATCTTGAGACATATACTGTTGCGTATGCACAGCAAACATAGATCCCACATCCTGCATGAATTGCATACCTATTATCATAGCAATACGTTGTAAGCGAGAAATTGCAGAACCCCGTGTACCTTGGAACTCCGCACCGGTCAAGCGTTCAGGTCCACCTTGTCGTAATGCACCTTGCATTGATTGGTCAGCACCGGAGATTCTATCCATCCACTGAGTGATGTATGCAGAGTCTGATATGTTAAGCCGAGTAATGTCATTTACCTGAAGTTGCTGAACAACCTTATCTACTCCACGTCCCCAAGCAGGGCGTCGTAACCTAATTAATTTCCCAGGCTCAGGATCTTTCAAATCCTCTATGTTGATTAAATAAGGGTCAACAACAAACATGTCGTTGATAGCTTTTTTGACGTTAGCTACATGTGAATTAAACAAAAAGTCTAACGTATGCTGTAAGCCATACAACACTTCCATACGTCCAATAGGTGTAATCGAGTATCCATCGAACTCTGGACTTGCTACCGAAATAGGATACATCCCATGGTTGTGGTCAGCTTTTTCACAAGCTATTATCACATCATCTGCAGCAAGCTCAAAGTACCATTTCTCAGGATATTCACTAGCTCCAAGTTTCCATTCTTTAGGTATTAAGTTAATATACATCTTAATGGTGTCAACTGGATTTGTAGAATCTGTCATTGATCTACGTAGGTCAGTTGAACCACCATGCTTTTTCTGCCTATCACTTTGATCCATTGCTAATGTTGATCTTTTGTTCTTTTTAAACCTTAAATACTTTACATTGAATAAGCTTGAATTCGGTGTATTTTCCTCACTTAGGAGATTCATATAATTATCACGATCTACCCAGCCAATGAATTCACCATCTTGGATATTGTTACTTGACACAGATGGATCGGGGAGCCACATGTAAGGTTCTATGTTGCTTAGGTCATTACCTTCGAATAGCAAAGAGTCGACCATAGTAGTTTGATTCTGTGTACTTTCACCTAGGTCAGATAACGTAACCACAGATGATTTAACAGGCTTACGACCATACTGAGATTTCCATCCAGGGATTGCAATCCCTACACCGTAACTCAATGAATCACGTAAGACTGTGTGTACTGCAAGTGGTACCTTATTTTTAATACAATGAAGTTTAATAACTAACTCCATTAACATTGCACCTTGAGTATCATCATCTTCAACGCCTTCATATTGGAACATAGGATCTTGGAAAAAGGCCATTGAGAGGTAAGTTAACAACGCTTCAAGCATTGAATAAGAATAAGGAAAGACAATTGAAACAGGCTTTGTCATGTCCTTTTTCTTTAACTTCTCTTCCTTATCCTTAAGTGGAATGTAAGTTGTTAAAGTCTTATCTATCTCACGCCAGGAATCGAAACGCTTGGAGATTACATTGCGTGATTCTCTAGCCCGTTGCCAGATTTTATCACGTAACTTTTTATGGAAGTCACTATCTGGCTTTAGATCAAGATCATTAGGATATTCATAATTAAAGTTTTCCTTATTATAAATATCTTCTTTCCAGCTTGAAGGTTCTCCAGTTACTATGTAAGGCATTTTATTCCTCTACTTTTCTTTGATGTTCAAGTTCAGCTATTGCCTGTCGTCTGAGGATTTCTTTTTCTTTTGCTTTAATCGCTTCCTCATAAAGTTGTTCTTCGGTCTTTTCAGGTTCAGGTTGTGCGTCCAAGATTGCTTGATATTCTTCATCAGTCACAAACTTAACTTCGATATCTTTCAGGTTGTACCCTGCATTTACAGCGTTCTGGCGTAGTGTTTCAAGGTTCATCTCGGCATATACTTTATCATCAATCTTGGGGTCAGGATGTGTTTCTCCGCCACTCTGCGATTCGATCAGTTTTCCTGTTTTAGTTATTGATATTCTCATAATATTCTCCTATCTAAATGCCATGTAGTGGATATATGCTGAGCCTGTTTTTGCCCCTGCCTTTGTCCATGTAATTGTGAAACCATCTGCGCCAAGAACAGAGATAACCCCAGAATAAATAATACCCGCAGCTTGATTAAGCTGGATACTGTTTACAACAGAATAAGACCATGTGTCCGCTGTCCTATTATGCCAATCGTCTATACTATAAGCGTTCGATCCGTCATCAAATCCAAACGATGCTTCTGCTGCTACATTAGTCACAGCGAAAAATATTACAAAAGAAGGTTTGAACCCTACTCCTGAAATTTCCTGTGTTCCTGTGGCATCAGCGGTATCTTTCGTGAATGTTCCAATCTTCATTCCCACTGCCCATTCAGGAGCTATTGCACCAGCGTTCATAAAGAGTTTCAGGTTAGCTGTACCTTTGGCAAGTCGTGCCAGGACACCTAAGGCCCTGTAATAGATATCGCCGTCAGCATCGGATCCTATGGCAAGATTAGAACCATCATCCTTAGCAAACCCTATATGTCCTGAACTTGCATAGTCCAGATTACTCAAATTAGCATGGTTAGCAACTTCCACTCCACTGAAAAATTGTGAAGTTACCATTACTACCTTTGTAAAACTACCACCTGCCTTTGGAGCTATAATACAACCTATCAGACAACCAAAGTCATTTAGATAAGATGGTACTGTGGGAGCTACTATAGTATTCAGTACTGCTTCCGCTAATGAATAACTATCTGTGCCTAAGACCTCATAAACATGCTCATCATCTATATGCTTATAAATATAATGATTGCCATACTTATTGTTCCCAATGGTAGCTAATACCCCACTTCCATCATCATAATGAGAACAGTCTATTGTATTTCTATTTACTTCTGTCCAACCACCTAAGCCATCTTTATACAGCATAGTGAATTGAGTCGTATTACTGTTATATGAGGATAAAGGAAATCTATTCAATCCACTATAAACTACTCCAGTTTCCATAGTGAATTTGTCAGTAGCTAAATAATGTATTGTGGAGCCATTTTCTAGTTCTATTTCTCTTAGTTCTTTTGCTCTTTTATGTAATTTCCTAACTCCATCTTGGAACCTAAATCCGCTGCTAATGTAGTGAACATTGTTAAGGGCATCCCTCCTCACCTTGCCAATAGGGATGTTTCTCTTGTCGGCTTCATAAGGACTGGATGTTGAAAGAGATATTGTTGGAGATCCTGCGTTGTAGTTTAGACAGACATAATAGGTCGTGTCAGCCAACGTAATTGCTATGTTATCTTCTAAATCTTTAGTAACCCTCTCAAGCTTACCTGTAAGGCTATCAGTAATTCTTAGAAGTGAGACTAAGGCTTCTACCTTGAATGTCCCTGCATTAGTTCCTTCTATTACTTCACCTCCACTAACTATCATAGGGCTTTCAGTATAACCTTGCTCTTCTTTATCATTATTTACATATTCTGATACATCTACCCCATCAACAGATTTTCCAGCAGGTAAAATAATATTTCCATCATCATCTATTGAAACAGCACTACCTTGAACTTTCCTAGCTCCACCATCTCCACGAACCACTGCATTGTCAGGGATGTTAGCGTCTGAAGAAACTCCTTCTCCAATACCTGGCATGTCACCTTTACGCAACACATCTTCATCAAGCACAGGAGCAGCATTAACTTTGATAGGGTCATCTACTTCTATAGACTTATCATAATCTCCATCATCGTATTGAATTATATCTGGATTACCACCTATCCTAATTGTTCTTAAAGCCATTGTTTATCTCCAGATCGTTTTATAATTTAACGATCTTAAATCCCAAGCAATTTATTATTGACAGCCTTTTTAAGTTCATCTACAGTTTTAGTCAAGTTATCTATTTTAGATATTACTATAGTTGAACAAGCATGTTGTCGTTCTGCACAAGTTTTATCCTTCACTTTACCATTACTCCCTAAATACTTACCAGTAGTCCCTGAAACAAATGCTATAACTATCCCACTTAATACATAAGTAATTGGTTCAGCCATTATATAGCCCTCCACTCCTCAATAGGAGAATCATATTTAAGTTCATTGTATTCAGCCTCTACATCAGCAGTGTTTTCCTTAGGGCTGAAATACCTCTCTCCCAATTCAAGCATTTCTATTAAATAAGCCTCAGCATCCATTATGTCCCAGAGTGCAGAACGAGGAAACATTAAAAGTTGCGCTTCTAACTTCTTCATTGTCTGACATGAATCATTGTGATAGATGTAACCGCCACGGTAATAAGGTACAAGTTCCTTAATACGAAGTTCTTTCTTCATCCCACCTCTAGTCTTAAGCCAGACTAGTTCATAGAAACTTCCACGCCGAAACATTTCGTTTTTAATAGGTTGTTTAATAAATTCATTCAACGAAGTTTCTTCAATTCCTAATACCTTTGCATCCAACATTTGAGCCATGCCAAACATAGCATCATAGATTTCATCTGGATACATTTTCTCTGATATGATATCCCTAATGAACAATCGAGCAGATGTTAGATCAATCCCTATACCAATTATAGCTGACTCAGCAGAATGGATTTTTACAGTTTTAGCAGGGTCGAGAATAATAACCGTCTCAATATTATTATCCTGCTGAACTTCAACATCAAGCATTTTAATATCATTCTCGCCAACACCTCTATCCGGTGGTAAGTTATAGTATCTAAAATACTCCTGACGAAACGCTGAGTCTTTCGTTGAAATAGGTAAGTTGCGTAACTCACGAAAGAAAACATCTGTCTGGCCAGCATCTACGTGTTGCTGCCATTCAATAGCTATTGACTCATCAGACATAAAGTTAGGTGCTGTTGAATGAAAGTCATTGTCACAAGCTTCGAGTCGCACAGAGTCCCACTCAGGTGAGTCGAGCAACTTTTGCAACACTGAGTCTTCATGTTTTAAAGTATCAATGTAGACTATTTTACAATTCTTAGCCATATCACCTATCCTTGGCAATGCTTTGACTACGTCAGCATAAAGCCACTCGTACCATCCTTTGCGAATTTCTTCATTGTTAATCTTAACAGGGTCTTCAAGGTCATCTATTACAATGAGTCCTGGACGGTCATTTTTGAACAGCACACCACGAACCTGCTGACCTGCACCTCTTGGCCAAACTAATGTATCGTAAGCAACCCAAGATTTTTTACTAAACACCTCGTCAAATTCCTTGTTATTCACATCTCGTTGTTTGAAGTCTCCGAAGAAAGCTTTAATATCACGGTTGGTGACAAGCTCTCTCCGGAGATTTTCAGTTTGCAGACTTGCTGCATCATGAGACTTATTAATGTAGCATATAAACCCTGTATGCCTAAACAATATCCACCTAGCCATTAATGCAAGAGCAACGATGGAAGTCTTCCCCCAACCACGAGGCGCTGCAATAGCTACTTTCTGTGCAGGGCCATCTATGAGATCGAAGATTTTTCCATGTACAGAGTCAGCAAAAGGCATTGTGAACCGCTCAGGAAAGAATGTTAAAGCTGTAGCCTTTGTCGATACAGAACATGTTGAAAGTATTTTTTCGAGCTCTTGATCTTTTTTCATAATTTAATTAATCTACAGTTCCCTTGATGTATTGAAGGTCTTTTCGTATTTCTGCTAATTCCGCTTCAGGTGTCATTTTAGTCTCCTATTTGGTTATTGGTATAGCTTCAATTTCAGTTGTCATTTTACACTCTATTTATAACTGTATCCTTTGTTGAGCAAATTGAGAACTCATTTTACCATGATCCTTCGACATACACTGGATACATATATAAATATGTGCCAGCTGACCGTTTAACGCTTACTCTTACATATATCATGTATCCATTTTCAAGTTCATATGCGTAATCAGATGTAGTAAATACCCCTGAGCCTGTAAATGTTTGATCTATGCCTATCTGTGTCACAGTCCCATTGTACTGCTGTTTATACAACTGTACTAAAGTTGTAGTTGCTTCGTCATCTGTGTTAACAAATATAGTAATAATGTTAATGATAGCCTCATTTCTTACTGGAATTTCAAAATCCCACACATCATATACTCCATCTCCTGCAACGCCACTACTTCGCACATCACCAGCAGGCCAGGTCATTGTTCCATTAGGACTTTCACCATTAAATCTTCCATGAAGTGTAATTACTCTATTATTACTCGCAAACTCAGCACCTGAAAATTTATCTCCAGGAATCAAATGCCAATTATACCCATTAATATTATACGATGTTGTAAAGCCAGATGACGCCATACAACTTAAAAAAACATCTCTGGTAGTCCCAGCATCATCATACCCTGTTCCATTCGCACTTGTATTTTCAGCTACAATTCCAATGAAATTGTTATAGTTGTTACCTTCCTCTGAAGCTACTTTAACTCCATAGGTAGCGGCATCCACTGAATAACAATCAATCATACCACTCATAAAAACATTTCTTGAGTTCCGCTGATAAAGATAAATCCCGCCTTTTTCTGACTGAGAACGAAGACCAACAAAGGAATTATCGTAAATTATACCAGGAGATACTCCTTGAAGTAAAAACCCATAAGAATTACTTTGTGAATATAAATTATAGTATCTATTCGCTGCTAACTCACCATAGAAAGTTATTCCATAGCAATTTGTATATGCATTATTTGACCTAACATCTTCAACAAGAGATAGATAGGCATTTTTTATCCTAATACCTCCAGCTCTATTATTATTATCAAAAAAAATACCTCCTAAATATGTATTCTGTGCGCAGTTATCCACTGCACTTCCACCCCAATCAAGCAAATATTCACCTACTGGGAAACTATTACCAGCTTTAATAATAGATAAACTTTTATTACCAGAAATATACTGGTTCGTTGAAGATATTGCCGTGTTCACAATATAAGTTTTCAACCCAAAATAGACTGGTTTCTCTGTAGCTAATGCTTTATAAATTGCATTATAATCGTCAGTAACTCCATCACCTGTTGCTCCCCACCATTCAGGTTTGACCCCACTGCATGCAGATTCTCCAAAAGCAACACTCCCATCCCCGCTAAACACCTGATAAAGTCCAGCAGAGAAAGGGCCGTTGATGGTGAGAGTTTTTGTGTTAGCGACTGTTAGGATTCTTCCTTTAGAAGGTATTAACAAAGTAGTGTTTGCATTGATAGTACAATCATCAACAATTGTAGATGCAGTAGATACTTCTAACTCAACATTAGCAGCACCTATTTTGGTAACAGCTATTTCAAATGTTGAGAACCAAGCAGACTTTACTTTAGTCCCTGAGGCGAAAGTTATAGAACCATCACTTGAGATAATTTGATTATCTCCAGCAATCAACTGAGAATTTAATGTAAGAGTCCTTCCAGCATCAATGCTAAGAACTCCTCCATTGAATATCTTAAGTGATAAATTACTAGGAATAGTATTATCATAACTTATTACATTCTCATCTGAGACTTCCAAAGTAACTTCTTCATTCTCAACCTGAGCAACTACAGAACGAAGACTATTAAACCAATCAATCTTTAGTATAGTTCCATCTAAGAAATCATAGTCACCAAGCCCAGCAAAGATTTGATAGTTTCCAGCTTCTATATTTTTAATATTAGAGAAAACTACTTCTGAATCAACTTGGATGATGTTATTAGGTGAATCCCACTTTAATGTAACATCATTACCCAGTGCACAGGTAGTAGTTATATGAGCTTGAGAGGTTACTAACAAAGTAACCGAGTCATCATTGGTTAGGTTAATAGCTTTGTAAAGGCTAGGAAACCAAGCTGAGCGAATAACAGATCCATCAGCGAAGTCTACATCTCCAGCGCCTGTGAAGATTTGACGATCTGGTGCTCTGATATTTCTGGTGTTGATAGTTAGTTGGCCAGAGTTAACTATTGCACCATCTCGCTCGAAAGCAAGAGTGACGTTGGAAGGGATTGTTAGAGCTGTTACAGTCTGCGGTGAGACAATTTTAATAGTTCGTTCATTAGCACCAACTGCACTTATTGCATCGTTGAGAGTTTCGTAAGCACGAGTTACTATTATGTCAGGGAAGAATTCTGCATATGCAGGAGTGACAAATAGTGCTAAAGCTAAAATTATTGAAAGTATAAGTTTCTTCATTTTTATCTCCTTAGTTTTTCTCTGTTCTAAACAATTCTTGATAAACACCACCTCTGCATATGAGTATTTAGTTTCATATCCTTACCTCATTAGATTGTTTTATTGTTAAACGATCTTGGGCCTTAGCTAACTTTTCACGCCAAGACTTTGAGTTAATTACTTTAGGTTTCATAGTGTTAAATTGTATAACTTGTTTATTGTCAATGTCTTTGACAGTTTCTTTCACATAGGAGAATTTGTCAAGCTCGTATACTTGATTGCTTCTATTGCTGCCATGAACTACCATGTAAGTGTAAGAAGGTGGAATGGTGTAGACTGTGTCAAATAGGTCACCCATTCTTAAATGAACAGTTTCGTATAAGTCTATTTTTTGTTCTTTCTTTTGCACTAAAGCTATGAAAGGGCTTGTTCTAGATCTACCATGAGGAGCGTAGAATGTGTATACTTGGCCATCTGGAGATTGACCAAAGACTTGGTAATTAATGAGGAAGTTATCTTCCTTCATTATCCTAGCCATGTGCTTCATGTGAGCTATCCAACCAGGAACTACCCAATCATCTATGTCCATGCGAGCCATGATGGGAGTGCGAGGATAGTTGAGACGCTTGGTAATGTTCTCAGGACATCCCTTGTCAGTCTCCTTAGCCCAATTCTTTGATTGTTCAACTGAGTTTCTCCACTGGGATAAATCACCTGAAGTGTATAGAAAGTTGATGTTAAGGCTTCCCCAATCAAGGGATTTGATTCGCTCAGTTGCTTCACAGTCTTCTGGGCCGACAGAGAGATAAACAGCAAAGTCTTGGTCAGTTTGAGATTTAAGACTGTTGATAAAGTAATTTTGCATCATAGATAGGTGATTCTCATCTATGACACCTAACTCGTGGAAAGGTCCAACTTTGTTGTAGATTGCCCTGGACACAACAATGGTTTCTAAGGAAGAAGGATTTGGGCCAACCTTTATTCGATTACGAGGAAACCAAACACAGGAGAAGCCCCACTTTGATTCAAACAGCTTACGACCTTTTTGAATTAACTCTTCATTGTTTTTAGTCTTTCCATATTTATTATGTCTATCACCTCTATCGTTGTAAGCAATTAGATTTCTGTCTGTGATGGTGGCTATCTTCCAACCATTTTTTCTAACATTCATTGAGAAGTCAAAGTCCCAAGAACCGATGAAGTATCTTATGTCTATGATGTCAGGGATTAAGGCTACTTCTTGACGAATCAGCATTGATGTTCCACCTATGAGGTCAACATCTGCAGTTGGACTAGTTATGGATTCAATAGGAGTGCATGTTACCTTGGTGCCGTTGACAGTTCTATGATATACAAGCTGATTATGCATCACATCTACCATACCATAGTCAGGGTTGTTAGTTAAGAACTCTAACTCCGCATCCAATGTACCTTCCTTATAATCCATATCATTGTCAGACATGAAGATGAAAGGTGTTTTAGCTGCACGTTTTAAGTTAGTTGCACGTGGAGGAGCTATGCCACCATTTCCAGAGGAGAAGTAAATGTCTTTTTCAACGAATCCAGATGCAGATTCAATGATTAGGTCTTTCATCACCTTAGATACTTTTTCTTCTCCTTGAACATGGAGACAGAGATTTAAGGAAAGTGAAGTAGACTTAGGTATGCTAAGCAAGGTTTTGGCTAACCTATCTTCCCTCATCCAAGATACTATAGCTACAGTGATTTGTGGTTTAGTCATTTGATTTCCTAAATATTGCTATCCTTGCTGATTGATCATCTAGACGATTACAGTTTTTAAGCATGGGTAATAATCCCTCTGATTGATGATCGTTGTTGAAGTCGTCTATAGCGATATACCGTGAGTGCTTTTGTGCATAGTATAGTTGATTCATCCTTGGTAAAATTCCGTCTACTAAAGATAGACCAAAGTGGCCTTTTATATCTGCGTCGACATTATTCCATAGACGAAATTCCACGTTAGCAAGATTAAACTTTTTAACTTCTCTAAGATATATAGAATCTGTTTCATACGAGATTATATCCAAACCTATATTGTTTAACAATATAGTTGACAACCCTGACCCAAATTCAAGGATGGAAGTAATATCATACTTTTGTACATAATGATTTATTTTATTCCAACTAGCTATGTCCAGAAACCTAGTAGGAAATGGCCATTCTTTGTATATGTCTTTGTCAGTTTTCATAGTTAGTTTTATTATAAAACGATCTTTATTTAATCAAAACTCCATATGTAGATTAGACGGTTTTGAATAGATATTATTTTAACTGGGTTAATATTAGATGTCCATTGACTTATGTCGTCCTTTGATATATTGTGGACTTTGTTATCTTTCCATTTATAAGGAAAAGATAAAATAGCATTATAGCTTATCCTTTTTACTTCTTTAAATGCATCAACTTGATTACTTAAATGTTCCCATACTTGAAGAGCTATAAACAGATCAAACTGCTTATCTTTCACTGGATAAGGAACATTGTTTAAGTCATGGATTATTTCCTTATGTCCTAAGTTTTTAGGTCTTAATTCTATAATGGTTGAATCATCAGACATATACATGCCTTCTGAGCCAGCTTCGCATATTGAAGAAGGTTGGATAGTCTTTATTTCATCAATTACTAAAGACATATAATCCCACCTAGCACTATTCCCATGTTGGTAGTAAGGAGAGCCTTTAGCTATTTCATCGTACTTTGATTTAGTTAATAGATTATCCATTAAAAATTATCCTACTTATCAATCAAAGCATCAGACCCTTCATCTTCTTCAATAGCATCTATTGAATGATTAGGGTCAATTTTATCTAGTCCATAATCTATGATCTTGGAAAGAGGACGAGTCCAAGGTATTGAACCTTTATGTTTAAGCTTTAACTTTCCAAGACGTGAGCTGATGGTTTCATCAGGGTCACCACCAGCAAAAGTGTTTCCAAGTTGGTCAATGCTTATTAAGATGTTTAATAAATATTTTCCTATCATTAGTTAACCCACCAATTACTAAGTAAATAGCCTCAACAGAGTTTTCCTCAGGGAGAAGCCAACAAAGAGCTCCAGCCAAAACTAAAAAGACTAAAGGACCTAAATTTGATTTTATAAGTTCAGTGATTACTTCTTTCATGGCTCCTCCTATTTATAATGAAACTTACTTATCCCTAACTTAAATTTATCTATCCCTTCCATATGCTTCATAAACAAGGCAAATGCTGTCTTACTATTCCATATTGTATGGTGTCCTTTTGTCATACCTAAAAGTATACAGGCTGTTGTATCTTCTTCTTTGTTGCCCCAGTGAAATCGAATCAATGTATGCCCCTTAACTACTATTTCAAAGGTATCTCCAAATTTATGGCTTTTAACCCTAACACAGTCATATATTCCTTCTGGAATTTGGAATCTTTTAAGGTCATTAGAATCAGGCTCCAGCGTCAAACAAAGAAGTTCACCATCAATAATAAGTATTCCTGGACACCCTAAATTAGATTCATTAAACCTTAATATATCAACTATCATTTTCAACTACCTCTGCTTCAACAATGCCAGATTCCTCAACAGCCTTAGTCCCGCGCTGTTTGAAAGCTTCTAATTCCTCCTTTGTTAAAGTGTAAGAAGCATTAAGGTTATGGATTTTGGTAGGAGCCCTTAATCCACTGAGTTCCAACGCAACTGTATCTGCCACAGCTTTTTTATCCTTAAGTGTTGACTCACCAGAATTATCATCAAAGATCTCATGATAAACATCTAATGCCTTGTTAGTCAACACTCTAATTTTTTCTGAAACTTTTTTCGCTTCCTCATCACGGTCAAGGCGAATCTCGGAAAGTTTACGTTCACCAAGCTCGGAGTTAAGGGTGTTGGAAACTGTCTGGGGATGGATATTTAAAATCTCTGCTATCTCTACATTCTTATACCCAAGCCCTTGAATTTCATAGGTTTTACGTTCACCACTTTCTGCACGTCGCTTGTCTGGCACAAGAAAGTCAAACCCATAAAGCCCCTGTCTAGTCTCCACACCTTCCATCTTGGTTACTTCCTACCTTTCCCATTCTTTGGTTGTTTCGCTGGAGCACATCCTCCACGACCTTTATTATCCCTCTTACCATTCCCACTACCATCTTTCTTAGGAACTCCTTTACTCATAGCAATTTACCTCAATTTCCTTTCCATATTCTAAATTCTACCATATCATAACTACAAACGTTTGTCAACGTATTTTTCAGTACAATTACTACCAGACCGTTTATTTATTAAACGATCTATACTTAACCGTACATGTTGGGACATTTTATAAATCTTCAGACAAAATGTGAGAGATGTAACCCCCGCGCTATTACGTCTAATTTCCCCCATTGGATTGAACTGTTAATAAAATCAATGGGTTACGTGCTAGGTAAAAATAAACATTGACAATGGTGGTTGTTATGATATGGAATATGTTCATTGACAATTGAATAATGCACGTGCCGGAAACGAGGTTTATTATGAGGTTGAAAAACATCAAACGAAAATTGATGGAATTGAATGACGACGGCAAAGGTAATACAAACATAATGTTGAATCCGTGGAATGAAGGTTACATAACGGCGCTCGTGGATTACGCTGTTATAAATGAGGATGAATTTGATACATTGATGAAATGGTTTAAAACAGGAGAATAACATTAACAGGCGCGTGCATTATTGAATTATTAATGGCTCTTTTACAATTGAATAACGTTGCAACTCCATGATACAAACTAAAATGGAAGGAGTTTTATCATGGAATTAACAGAAGTTGTGAAAAACGTAACATTGTCAAAGGTTTGTTCAATCAAACCAGACAAGGATTCTGATGAGTCTAAATCAGTTACGCTAAATGTTAATTTTGACGGAGTAACCTTAAGTGATGTTTTCGCAAAGGCCGTTTCAAGCGCTGTTATTCAGTGGCAAAATGGGTCCGGGCGCAAACAGTTTGACTCATGGGAGCATAATGGTAAAGTCAACATTGACTTTAAAGCGCCCGGTAAAGCACCACAAGTTGACCCTGAGACCGCAATGGTAGCGAAACTCAAAGGCATGAGTCCTGATGAACAAAAGGCGTATATTGAGAATATGTTAGCCAAGGCAATCAAATAACTAAACATTTTCATGGAGTTGCAAACATTAAGGAAAAGGGCAGTGGTTTAATTATCACTGCCCTTTCTTTTTGCCAACATTCTATGTTGTTATACTTGGAACGTTGGACTTGGAACATAGCATTAAATAACTCTCTTTGTATCTACACTTGGAACACCTAACCATTAACCGCTGAACGTAACCTAAACCTTAACCTTAGGATGCAGTAGTGCATTCCAGCTAACATCTCCAGTTCGTTCAATGATAAAACGATCTGTTTGATGTTCAACTTGGATTAAATACACTGAATTGTACATTGACATGAGGGTGTAGTTGTGTTAATGTATGTTTGTATTTATGTTTGTATGTAAATGTGTATCCTACAGATAATATATAACCGTGGAATACATAAAACGATCTAAGGCATACATCTATAAATAATAATAAGTAATATATATATATACTATATATAAAGATATATATTAAAGAAGAAGGAGGACTAAGATCGTTTAATGGTTTTTGGTTTGGACATATCATCTGTAGGATACGGATTTACATGGTTACAAGGCTACATGATTACAAATGATTAGGAGGTAGATATGTTAGAGAAAATAGATGTTATGGAGTACTTTGGTGAATGGATAAGTGAAGATGAATGTGAGACAGTGATTGAATGTGCCTTGCGTAGAAGACGTTGTGGAGGGTTTACAGATCAGATGAATGCTGTTAGAGAGTATTTGAAAGAAGTGTTAGGACATGATGTTAGGTTTATGAGTGGATATAGGAGAGTTAAGACATGAATAGAGAAATTAAGCAAGAGAGTAGTATGCCTGTGCAGTCAAGAGTGAGTATAATTGACTTAGCAAACTTAGATATGTATTGGACTGATACAGGGTATAGTGTTAAGACTATGAGTCAGTTAGTATCATGGAGTATGAGTTTGCTATATGAAGTGTTAGCGTCTAATAATTGCATAAAGGCACGTATTGATAGAGTAGATGATGCTAATAGGTATTTAGAGAGTAGAGGACTGTATCAGAGAAGTATGAGGGAGAAGGGATTTAAGAAGTTAGGAGCAGCTATTAAAATGGAAGTTATTAGGGATGAAAGAGGAAATGTTAAGGATGTACTACCAAGAGAGCATAACATACTACATAATAAGCGTAGCGTTAATAGTTTTGATGGTAGGATATTTAGCGGAGAGATTGAGAGAATGACTAAGATATATGAAGATAGTGAACCAAAGAAGGAAGCAATAAGTGAAGAGTCAAGGAAAGCTACTATGCAAGCAGTTGCAGACCGTATGAAGCGTGAGGACGAGGGTGAAAGTGAGGATATGAGCAAAAGCAAACTATCCAGCGAAACCTTAGTTGGTGAGAAAATGACTGGTGAGCAAGCAGAGAATAAAATGAAGGAGATTAAATTAAAAGATAAGGAAAGGGTTGAGGCAGAGAAGAGTTTGAACTTCAAGGATTTGATGAAAGGTGTGAGAAATGAGTAAGATATTTATTGTAGCAGGTAACTATAAACAAACGAAAGAATATGCTATATGTAAAGGTATTAAATATAGTAGGTTCGTCTATGTTAATGAAATGTATAAGATGCAAGGTATAAGAAAAGGAAAGTTAATATTTACTGGATCATGGGATAGAAGACCCAATTTTAATATAGATGAAATTTTACTATATGCTAAGTATATGCAATTTAACATTGTATATGATTAAGTTCGTTTTATAATAAAACAATCTGGAGGTGAAAGATGAACAATCGAATAATTAGTCAAAAGGTAACTGGCCCAGAAAGAACATTTGTATCAGAGGATGTTAAGCATATCTTAGACCAGATAGATAACATTCTTTATATTCAACGTAAAATGATTGATACTATATTGAATGAGCAGGTTAAATGTATAGATACTAGTATACTTAGTGCAAAAGAATTAAATAGGTTAATGAAGAATGATTTGTAAACTGTAATAATATTACAGTGTTAATGCTTATTGACAAACGGTTAAAATTATGTTATGGTATCACTGACACAATGGAAAAGGTAATGTTTGATAAACTATTAAATAAAGGAAAGGAAACTATTATGATTAAAACACAGTGTAATTGCAACTATGGATTTGTCGAAACAGGAATTGGCAACCCTATTGGGCCGGATCAAAACCATCTAATTATCCAAGTGCTTGATGTGGATGGTCATGTACTATACAGCAATCACTTTATCAATGAGGACATGGATGATCTTGAAATGAGGTGTATTAGATGTGGGGAAATAGCAAGGTATTAATTATGAAATGTAAGGAGATTTAATAATGAATTACAAAAACATAACTTTAATCATGAAAATAAAAGGATTTGGAATAAGGACTGATATTGATGAGAGAGAAGCGATAATTGAGGCGCTAACGAAAGACCTTGAAAATTGCAAAGGTGTTGAAAACTATCTTAGCGATCCAACTATTTCAATTTACGCAGAGGAAAAGGATGAAATTTAAAGTAACTATCAACTGGCATTGTGAGGTGTTAAAATTCTACACTCATGCCAAAAGTGATTCCAAAACACTCAACAATGCTATTAGTCAGTTGGCAAAGAGGGTGGGAAGAACTACAAGGTCTGTAAGACTTTATGTTACAGACCCTAACTATGATAGATGGAAAGTGGAGGTGTTGAGATGAAAAAGACAGTGGTTGACATAGGCTATGGAGATTTGGATATTTATGTAGATGGTCAATTAGCCCTTCATATTGGACAGGTTAGTGATGATGATACTATTAATCTCTTTCTATATCCTAAAGGTGATTTGGTTAAGTCTATAATGAATGAGGAAGATTCCAAGTCAGAATGTACTCATGAAATCCTGATACCGAAAAAGAGGTAAAATAATGAAAGACGAAACAAAAGTAAATGCTTACCTTCCAATATTAATGGCAGGAGCAATGGCTACAGTAAGAAATCCACAAAGGAAGGTTTATGGTGCCTCAACTATTAAATCAAATAATTCACTGGAGATTAATAAACATCGTAAGAAGAGGAAGGCTAAGAATAAAATATCTATAGCGTCAAAGAGGAAAAATAGGAAATGAATAAGTTTGTTCAATCATTAAACAATCTTAAAGAAAGGAGGAACTCCAATGCAGTATCTAAAAAAACGTAAGTTGTCGTGGGAAGATTATCTAATAGGCTTTATAATCTTCGGATGTCTTTCTATCATCGGAGCGATAGCAGGAGCGGTGTTTGTATCTGTTTTGAACTTCATAGGGTGATATCATAAAGATTAAATGTCCAGAATGTAAAAAGAAAGTTAAAATCATCCGCTTTGGCTATGGCTATGTTGCACACTGCTGTGGAAAGGTACTTTACAATGAAAGCAATGCAAATCATACAAAAAAGAATATATATGATAAAGCATAGTATTTACAAACCACCTTTACCATTGAAAAGGATGCGAAAATATCCTCCGCCGAAGTTTAAGGCATATCAAAAGAATGGTAAGGTTAGAATTTACACTGAGGAGGAAATAATTAAATATTGCGAGGAGAACAACTATGGAATTGACGAGAGAAGAAGAAGCAAATGTTCTCAAGGAGGACCTTGTAAAGACTCATCGTAAGTTAACAAAAGCACATAAGAAGATGAGAGCATCAAGGGAAACTTACCTTGAGCACGAAAAAGTGTGGAGTAAACTAAATGAACAACATAGAAGATTGGACTATCAACTTGCTATGTTAGATGGGAGATATAAGGTGTTATCTCCTCAAGGGACAAGGAAGACAAGGGAAAAGGATGTAAGTGAGCTTACTACAGATCAGATATTAAGGATTGCTGAAGAGCTTGGAGTTGATCTGAAGTAATGAAATAAAAGGAGGCTAAATACAATGAAAGTAACTAATAAAGAATTCTCTGAGCAGAAAGGAGGTTTCATTGAGAAGTGTAAAAGAGTCTTTGGTGATGACTTATCAAATCGACAGCATAAACATCTACCTCTAACAAGACAAGCATCGAAATTTAGAATGGGAAAAGGGATTGTTTATCAATCTCAATAATAAATAAACTATAAAGGAGAGATTAACATGGAACAGACAGTATTTGATTCACCATCAAAATATAATGTTGGAGAATTAATGAATAAGCTAAAGGATTATCCACCTGAATCTAAGATTAGAATAACTATCAGGATGGAAGGAAACGAAGAGCTAATATTTATGCCTATTAATGAAATTTACTTTGATAAAGACCTAAATGAACTTGATATAGATGCTCTATGGAAGGACAGAATTTAATATTAGGAGAATAACAAATGAAAGCATTGAATATTATAGTAATAATCCTTTTAATCACAAACATTGTTTTACCTTTTATTTTAGAAGGTTCAGTAAATAAATGGAGTAGTGGTTTGGGATGGGGATTGGCTGTTGGATATTACTATATTATAATATCTACTTAAGAAAGGAGAAAAACAATGGAGTACAATTTTAAACTAACACGACCAGCTAAGGCACACGGAGGAGATCGTTATGAGTATTCTGTTAAGGGTAAAGAAGATCACATGGTCTTCTACATCCCACAAAGTATATCAAGAAAGGAGGGAAAGATTAAAGATGAAATAAAAATTACTATTGAGTAAGTGGGAGTAAATACACAATGATTTCCGTTGACATTGTGTCAAACTTTTGTTATCATGTAATTTCATCAGATGGGAAACCATCAAAAAAACCAAGGAGGTTAGTAATGAAGAAAGTAGTTGTAGACGCAAAAGTACCTGAGAACGTAGAAAAGGGGATCTCAGCAATGACAGCAGCTATCACCGTTGACTATGCCGAGAATATTAAGGAAGCAGTTGAGATGTTTGGTGAGGAAGCAGTTCTCACAAATGCTTTCGCAAACTGGAGGGTAACACTGCAGGGCAACATTAGAGGTGCACTCAGACGTGGTGAGAATGCAGATGCTATTGCGGCTCGTCTCGCCAGTGCAAAGATGGGTGTTGCACAGAGTGGTGGAAAAGCTGACCCAGTTCAGGCTTACCTGGCGGCTTTCCAGAGTGCTACTCCCGACAAGCAGAAAGAAATGCTTGCAGAACTGCAGAAGAGAGCAGCTAAGTAAGTAAGTAAAACTAAGACCTCCTGGTGTAAAGCCAGGAGGTTCTTTTTAACACTTAAAAATGGTACATTGAAGTAGAGTGTCTAACAGTTTGTTTAATGATTAAACGATCTTTAATATTAAACGATCTTTAATATAGTGATAGCGGTACAGCGGTAATGTACCTGCGCAACTCATCAGCGCATAAAGGGGTGTAGATTAGATTTACCGTATCGGTGAGAATCCGGTCTATCACTTTAATATGACGGGAGTGGCAACTATAGTAACCCTAAGGATTTAATCCTTGCAGAGCAGATAGTGTGAAAGTCACTCAAAATACTAATACACAAGATTCTGCCTCCCGTCTCACAATGAAAGGAGAAAAAGTAATGGAGTTTCCAAAAGGTATACATGGACATGACAGAGAGCATCCCGAAAGAAATCTGAAATGGTGTAAAGAACAAAAAGAGAAAATAGCAAAAGGGATAGAAGATAACCTGACAAGAGAATTTCAGAGAGATGAAAAATTTGAAAATCTAATGAAAGAAGTTGATAAAGGGGATTTTGAGATGGGTGTCAATGTCGGCACAGAAGAAAATCCCAGATGGATACAGCTTTAGAAGAGGTTAATGCAAGAGGCTAGAAAATAAATATCGGTACAGCCCGCTTTGTGAAAACTGCGATGCCTCTCACAACAATCTTGACGAGAGTGGTTAAGGAGAAAGAATATGGGTGAGATAGCAGAAATGATGCTTAATGGGTTGCTTGACGGGGAGACCGGGGAATATATAGGTGACCTGAATATGAAACGCTATGGTATGAAAGAACCAGGATTCCCTATTTCCTACGAGCGTGAGACAAGAGAAGCGGATGCGATAAAAACTAAATGTCCTCAATGCGGTAAAAGATTAAAAACAAGGGCTGGAGCATTACAACATCTTTGGGATAAACATGGCATGAAAACAGGTTTTTAGTATAATATAATGAAAGGAGCAAAAGCAAATGAAAGCAATAAAAAGAACGAAACAACCTACTTTAAAACAAATGCAGAACATGGCATCTAATCTTCAAGAGAAGTATGGTCTATATTCAAGTATTCAAATAGACTCCCACAAATTTTCATCTAATCATGCACAGACAGAATATTGGATTTCAGTTCAAACAGTATGTGGGCAATTTCTTAAATCTTGGGAAGCAGTCCTTGATAAATATGAAGAATTAATGGAGGACAAAGATGCCTAAATACCAGCGTTGGAAAAATATCATGAAGTGTTATCCTTTTGAGGAAAAGCGCTTAGCTAAATGGCATCCTCCTTACATATGTCAACCTAAGTTCGACGGTGTAAGATGTCGAGCTATCCCATTGCAGACTGGACCTAAAGGTAATGAATACTTACTTGTCTCCAGTGAAGAAAACATCATCTATTCAGTACCTCACATAAATGAAGAATTAAGCGGATTTGAGTTAAAGGATGAACTAGATGGTGAACTCTACTTCCACGGTATGAGTTTTGAGGAAATCCTTTCAATCACCTCACGCACTGTAAACTTGCATATAGACTATCGCATGATGAAGTTTCACATCTTCGACATTGTAAATGAAGAACCTCAAATGCAAAGGATATTGAAGTTGGAAGAACTACGTGGGTTAAGCCGTGTGCTACCTATTGCGCCATTCTGGCTAGCTGAATCATTAGATGAAGTCAAACATATATATGATAAGTTAATAGCATTAAAATATGAAGGGATTATAATAAGACACTTTCAAAATATCTATGAATGTAAGCGTTCAACTTACATGATGAAATTTAAACCTAAAAAGAAAGATGAATATAAAATCATTGGATGGAAGGAGGAAATTTCAAAGGATGGAATACCTAAAGGCCGTATAGGTTCACTTATTATGTCTTCACAAGAAGATGAAGAATTTAGTGTAAGTGCTGGGCTTGATGGAGATGAAAAGGATAGACTGTGGAACATTAGGAACTTATTAAGCGGTAAAAGTGCCATAGTCCACTATCAGCACTTAACTGATAAAAAAATACCTAAAGGAACTTTCAATGTGGAGGTAATTGAAGATGGAATTTGATGGTACTGAGTATAATCCTATATGTGAGGATATACCTACAAAAAATGAAATGACAATAGATAAAAAAGTATTAGATGTATTCTATGCTCATGGAAAAATGTTAAAATTGCATGCTGATGCTCTTGCTTGCCACTATGAATGTCTTGGGATGAACGCTGAGAATTCATTAGCTGTATGTCAAGATAGAGTAATACCTTATTCTAATAATGACTATCTCAACGTCATGATGAAGTGGAGACTTGTTGACGAGAATAATGAGTCAATAATTTAACTATCTAAGGAGGTAAAAAATGGATTATGAAGAAGCTATTGAATGGCTGAATGGTAAGAGGTCTATGACGAACACTGTTCCACAAGAGCCTTGGGAAACATGGGAAGTACGGATAGCACAAGCAGATGCTGCTATGGTTCAACAAGCATACTGGATTGTTAAGGCACATAAAGAAGGATTAATATAAACTAAACTAAAGGAGGAGAAGAAAGATGTTAGAACAAAAAGAATTTTACATTGCAGGAGTGAAGTTTCATAAATTGGCTACAGTAATTAACAAGTTGAGAATAGGGATACGGCTTACCCTAACACCTGAACCAACTAACAGATTCGATCCTAATGCTGTTAAGATTGAATACCATGATTTTGATGAACTTGTTATGCTTGGCTACGTACCAAAGAAATTCAGCTCAGAGATAAGTGCAAGATTTGACATAGACCTTAACTTTGAATGTGTAATCACTGAACTCAATCCAGGAGCTAAACCTTGGGAGCAGTGCAAAGTTGTAATAAGGGATATTAATGAAGATGACAAATGTGATCCTGTGTTTGAGCCAGCTGACCCTGACGTAGGTGATGGTCCTGACTTTGATTCAGAATGTAAGGAGGAATAATTATGAGGTATGTATATTGTGCTAATTGCGGCACCCGCTTATCAATCATGAGAAAGGCTATGCCTAAGTATGGCAAGATAATCGACATTGTAGAATATCACGAGTGTCCTGATGAGCCTATCGAGATTAACCTCGAACCTGTTGACATTCCTAATTTTATTGAAACTAAGGATAAGAACAAGTTCGTTCAACAATTAAACGATCTCCAACCACCTTCAATTTTAAGTTCAATAGGTTCAGATCTTAAAGATAAACGTAAAACAGAGAATGTTAAAGGCCCTAACTTATCCTCGGCGCCAACTGGCTTGAGTGACTTAATAGACTCAATGCAGAATTCAATCCCAGAGGGTGACATAGGAAAGGAACCTAATGATGCCTAATGTTTACATAGTAAATAGAAGCGCTCACGACTTTTCACCAGCTGAGCATTATGGAAAGATAATATTCCTTTCCGAGGGACCTATGAATCGTTACTCAACTAACAACATGTACAGGTCATTCAGTTCAATTATGAAGAATTCAAAGGAACATGACCATATAGTTCCTTGTTCACTCAATGTTATGAATTCGATAGCTTGTGCAATCTTTGCGAGGAAACATGGAAGACTTAACTTACTCCTCTTTAAAGAAGGTAATTATATTGAGCGTAATCTGGTTATTGAGTAGCATAATCATAATAGGTTCAACATACTTAATTATTAAACCAGATAAGCAAATCTCTGAAGGGGCAATAGTCTTAGATGGTGTTAGGAAAGCAATGAATAGTTTAGGGCCTAACTATCATTACCGTATGCTTCATGATGGAACTTTGCAGGTTAATAAAGGAGATGGAAAGTGGTTGAAGTTAAAATATGAAAGGAGGTAATAAGATGGGAGACGCACCTAATGTAATGTACCTTGGAGATGGAGTGTATGCTGAAGCAGATGGATTTGGTGTGGTGTTAAGAGCTAACGACCACAGAGATGAACAATGCACAGATAAGATATATCTTGAACCAGAAATAATGGAGAGGTTAATTAACTTTTATAAGATGTGTATGGGAGAATAATTATTAAATGAAAGGAGGAGAAGAAATGACTACCGAGAGAGCTTTAAAGAGATGGAGAAAAGAAGCGTTGATGATGAAGGAGGACCCTGATCCTGATAATGTATATGAGCAAGAGCTTGCTGAACGCATCCTTCGATTAACTCAGGAATTGTTAGATCAATATTTAATAAGAAAATGAAAGGAGAAAAAGATGGAACCAATTGTAGCTAAACTAGATAAATCTTCAAAGGGAAAACGTCAGCGTTATATAGTGGGTGATACTGACTCACCTATATCCGGCGCACTATATCTTAGGCCAAGTGTTGAATTGCCAGCTGAGATAACTGTGGTGTTTCCTTTGAAGAAGAAAAAGGAGGAGAAAAGAAATGCATGAGATTATTGAGGGTAAGATAAAGGATCTTAAGAAGCAAATAAGATATACCAAGTTACTTGATGAGGATCTAAACAAGATAGTCGAACTTTTCCCATCAGCTGGAATATGGCTAGACCAAGATATAAATATAACTATACTAGTACAAAGTATGGATGAGGTCAAAAGACTACTAAGGATTTTCTATTCCTCAGGGATTCATCTAAAAGAATTCTTTAAGAGTGAGACAGAGCCTAAGTGGATACTACAGGGGACAAACGCTGAAATTCACTTTACTCCTGTCTGGTCAAAGGATGAGGGTGCAACCTGCAAACTTGTTAAGGTAGGAGAGGTTACCCATACTTATCCTCAGTATAAACTTGTCTGTGATGATGGAGAGGAAATATTTATAGAAAATGAAAAAGGAGGTAGTTAAATGACTTTCCCAATCCAAGAACAACCAACCTGGTCTATCCGTGACTCGTCTAAACTTGACGACTTCAAACGTTGCAGGCGTTATTATTTCTACTCACACATCCTCGGCTGGCGTCCTGATTATCCAGCGCATGACCTTTACTTCGGTGAATGCTGGCATATGGCTAGAGAACACCAGCTCCTCCACGGCTATGATGATGTTGAAGGTGCTTACAATGTATTTATCAATCACTACCGCAAACTATTCGCACCTGAAGATGATGAGATAAACAAGCCAAAGACACCAACAGCTGTACTTGGTGCACTTATGAAATTTGCTGAGGAACGTTCACGTGACTTGATTGACAATGAGGTTGTCATAATAGATGGTGCGAAGATGACTGAAATATCTGGGACTGTCCCAGTTGATGAAAATCGTGTGCTTCACTATCGTATGGACTCTATTATGCGTCGCCTTGATGATGGTATGATATTTTCCTGGGACCATAAGACTACGCATGAAAAGTGGATTAATGGTAGACAATGGGAAGAACAATTTCACCTTGGTATTCAAAACGGTACTTACACACATTGTCTCTATTGCATGTTTCCTATTGAACAAGTCCTCGGCATTGAGTTCTGTGGCACGGGATTTACATTCTTAAAACGTGGTTCTGCTAATCGACCAGCTGGATATCACACAACACTTAAACGTGTTCCTGCGTTTAAAGATCCAGATCAAATGAACGTCTGGCTCTGGAATGTGATTGATGAACTTGATGAGGTAGATAGGGAAATGGATAGGTTATTTCATTGTAAGGAAGAAGACGCTGTGTTAATGGCTTTTCCAATGAACCCTAAATCATGCTCAGACTTTCGAGGTTGTCCTTTCCATGACTATTGTTTAAGCTGGAGTAATCCTTTACAACGATGCTACGAGCCTCCATTGGGATTTAGGGAGGAGTTCTGGGATCCTTCAAAGATGGACACTACAAATAAGAAAAACTTAGAATGGGGAGGAGATAAATAAATGGCCTACGATTACAAAGAAGAACTAAAAAAGGTAAAGGAATACTATGAAGGTGACCCTTTACAAAAACGATTCAGTGCATTAGTAACTGGGGAAACCAACGCAGGTAAAACTTACATGCTAAGGACTGCTCGCAAACCTGTTCACATAGATTCCTTCGATCCTGGTGGTACTAAATGTCTCAGAGATTTAATTGAAAGCGGTGAT
>JAFCCM010000030.1 GCA_017610225.1 Candidatus Aenigmatarchaeota archaeon
CCAGCACAGCAACTAGCACCTCAGACTAATCAGCAGGCACCTGCACCAACTTTTAACTTTGAAGATATTAATTTCTAAATAAAGAGATATATTAAATGATAAAACTATGTGATTATGGTTGTGGGCAAGTAGCAAATTATTATTTTAAATATGCTAAAAAATGGTGTTGTGAAAATTTTACATCAAAATGTCCGAATATTAGAAAGAAAAATAGTTTAAATCATTTAAAAAATAATATATCTTTATCAATTAAAACTAATGATTTATGTTCATATGGTTGTGGTAAGAGAGCAAAATATTTAATTAAAGGTTCAAAAAAATTATGTTGTTCTAAGACACCACAATCATGTGAATATATAAAATATATTAATTGGTATACCCATAGAACCACATTGTTAGAATTAAATAAAAAATATCCATTTTTTAGTAAAATTGAAAATCTTAGAGAAAATAATAAAGGAGAAATAGAAGTTCAATGTAAACAATGTAGTTGTTGGTTTAAACCAGGAAGAGATCAATTAAGATCTAGAATTAATCATCTTGAACATAATGATGGAAATGGTGGATCATATTTATATTGTTCAAATATATGTAAAGAAAAATGTCCATCATATAATATTAAATATGCTAAAATTAATAATAATATAAGTATTTATCATACTATAGAATATAAAGAATGGAAAAAAGAAATATTTAGAAGACAATTAATAGAAAATGATGTTAATGAATGTGAACTATGTGGTAATAAAATTTTAAACCAATTAGTTCCACATCATGAAAAACCTATATCAACGCATCCACATTTAGTTTTTGATCCAGATAATGGTATTGTTGTATGTGGAAATAATTCTATTAAAAAATGTCATTCTAAATTACATAATGGCGAGTGTTCATCATATGAATTGAATTTAAAAAGATGTTAAGAAAGGAAATTAAAATGTCCAATGAAGAACAAAAATACTTTGAGAGATTAAATATTCCAGTACTTTCAATTGAAGGTATTAAGAATTTAATTAAAGATGATGTTGTAGATACAATCAAATGTTGGGAGATGGGAAGAGATATTGATAAACAATGTTTTCATATTATTGGTCCTGCTGGTGTCGGCAAAACTGCTATATGTGATCAGTTAAGAGAAGAGTTATCAGAAATCACTAAAAAAGATTTTCAAATGATAATGGTTAAATCTCCAGTATTATCAAGAGATGATCTTATGATTCCATTTCCAGTTGTTGATGGTGGAAAGAAAACATTTGAAATGCTTTATTCTGATTTTGTTCCAGACGGTGAAGGTACATATGGATTATTTGTTATTGATGAATGTTCAAGAGGTGATCATTCATTACAACAATTATTTTGGCAAGTACAGAATGAATATACAGTTCATTTAAAACCATTTCCAAAAGGTTGGTTTGTTATAACAACGGATAACCCAGATGATTCCGAATATCAGGTCGAGTCGATGGAAGATGCTGCCGGACTTCGAAGGCAACTTCATATTTATACAGAAGTGAGTGTTAAAGACTTTTTAAGTTTTGGTAATAAAGTTGGTTTTCATCCATTAATCATTGAGTTTATTTCAGCTAATCCTGATTTTCTATATGATTTTGACGCTCAGAAAATTGGTTCTGTATTTGCAAATCCAGCAAGTTATGAAAAACTTTCTAACCATCTTCATAAAATGGATAGAGATGGTAAAGGAAACTTTTCAAGAGATGACTTTTTAAGAATTGAAGCATTAGCATCTGGACTTTTGAATGTGAATAAAGCAAGAATGTTTGTTGAATTTGCAATGGAAGGAAAAGATATTAACCCAAAAGATATTTTCTTTGATTTACCTAAGGTTAGAAAACAACTCAAAAAATTAGTGACAAATAAAGACAATGCTGGAATCTCAAAGATAATGACTGGTTTTATTAATTATCTTACAACTCAGTGTCCTCCATATGAAAAAGATGGAAAAGAATTGAGATATGTTGGTGAATATTTGGCTACTGTACCTATTGATGCATCAGCTATATTCGTTACTTCAATTGATAGTTTTGGAAGAAATACCAAAGAGTTTAAGTATATGACTAATATGCATGTTGAATTATTAAAACAACCAGAATATAAGTCTAACTTTTATGAGGCGGTAGTGAAATTATCTAATCAAAAATAAAGAGGTGATGTATTGAATGATTCAGGAGAACGATTAAAAAATCTAATTGCTCAAATGACAATTAGACCTGGTAATGAAAATATATCTTATAATTATTTCGGTTATATCTTTAGTCGTGTTAGAAGAGTTTCCGATGAAAATCTGCCTTCTATAATGGGTGTTTGTCCAAGAATAGATGGAACGCTTGCTTTAGCATTTAATCCAACATACTTTGAAGGAACAACTGATAGGGTTCTTAGAAAAGTTATAGAACATGAAGGTATGCATGTATTAAATAAACATATTCCTAGATTGCTCAGAATTATAGCAAATGAACCAAATGAAAGAATGAAATTTGTTAAAGCTAGAATATGGAATACTGCTGCTGACTGTGCTGCTAATCCTCCTATTAATATGCCAAGACAGGTTATTATACGAAATAAACCTTGGAATAGTTGTTTTCCAGATTTATATGATCTGGAAGATGATAGATCAACAGAAGAGTATTATTTTAAACTTCTTGAGGATACTAAAAAGAAAGCTAAAGAGCAACAAAAAAAGTGTGATGACTGTGATGGTAAAGGTAGTAAAACAGATTGTCCATTTAGTGGGAAAGGCAAAGATGGTAAAAGTGAATGTACGATGCCAACATCTGGAGATGGATTTCCTATTGATGGCGGTGCAGGACAAGACTATGATGTGATTGGAGATCATTCTAAGTGGGGAGATATATCTAAAGAAGTTGCTGATGGTAGTTCTCTTTCTAGAAAGATAGATGGTCATATCCAAGAAATAATTAAAGATTCAGTAAAGAATTTTAAACACAGACGTGGTTTTTTGCCAGGTCATATACAAAGTTTAATAGATTCAGCATTAGAACCGCCAAAAATTCCTTATTATCAGCTTATACAAAAATTGATAAAAGGGTCAAGGTATAGCAAATTTAAAAGATCTTTATCTAGAATTAATAGAAAGAGAACTTATGCTTTTGTTATTGATGAAGGTAATGCTCCAGCTATTTCACCATTTCCTGGTAAGACTCGAGATTTTACATTTAAGATTGTTATCTTAATTGATACATCAGGTAGTATGAGTAATGATGATGTTAGAGAAGGTCTCTCAGGTTGTAAGAACATAATTGAAAAAGATAGACATTGTGATGTAACAGTTCTTGAAAATGATACTTGTTTGCAAAAAGAGTATAAATTAAAAAGAGTTTCTGATATTCAATTTAACATAAGTGGAAGAGGTGGGACTCATTTACAAGAGGGTCTTGAAAGGGCAAGACAAATTAATCCAGATGTAGTATTAGCATTTACTGATGGTTATTGTGAAAATGTAAATGATTATTCCAGAAAAGAATTACCTAAGAAAATTATTTGGGTAGTTCAAGAAGGTGGTACTATAGATACTATTAACCAAACAGGATATATTGTGAGGGTTGACAATGGCTGAATTTTATGATGAATTATTTGATGTATATGTGCCAGAAGATTATGATGTGGATATTATTTATCCAGATGGTACAAAAGATGAGATGTTCTTAATTGAGATTCCTAAAAGAGGGGATATTATTCGAGGGTATATTGTCAATAAAATAATTCCTTATGAAAAGAATAAAGAATTTGTATGTGAAGCAAGAATCGAATTAATAAGAAAAGAGGATTTCAAAAAATGAAAAGTATTAATTATTACATTAGAAAAGGAAACCATCCAGTAACTGCTATTACAGTTCTTAAAAATGAAGATGTATTAGCAAGAGGAGTTGCTGTTTGTAATAAATGTGATCAATTTGTTAAATCATATGGTCGTGAGT
Organism: Candidatus Aenigmatarchaeota archaeon; assembly: GCA_017610225.1. The sequence continues at coordinate 3,957 of JAFCCM010000030.1, forward strand.
TATCTAAAGATAGGGCAATAAAAGCTTTTAATAATGAAAAAAGTTTTGGGAAGATTAGACAGAAAATATTAGTTGATAAGAAACATCTTTTCAAATGTGAATTTATGCCTGAGTTAACTGAGTATGAAGTTGAGCTGCTCACTGATCCTGTTGATAAATAAATATTAATTCGTGTGGGGTATAATAGAGTATACCCCACATTAATCTAAAGAGGTCTATATGGCAAAATCATATACTGCTGAAGATATAAGAAAATTAGAACCAATGGAGCAAATACAAATTTCTCCAGGTATGTGGATTGGTCCAACTGATGATCCACATCATTTAGTTGAGGAAGCATTTGATAATGCTCTTGATGAAGCTCAAGGCGGGCATGTTACTATTATTGCTGTAAAAATTGATACTAAAAAACATATATGTTCTATAATTGATAACGGAAGAGGTATTCCAATATCTAAAAATGTTCCAATAGTTATTTCTACTGAATTATTCTCCGGTGCTAAATTTCAAGATAATAAGTCAGCATATGAAATAGCAAGTGGACTACATGGAGTAGGATTAGTATGTGCTAATGCTTTAAGTGATCATTATTCAGTAGAGATATATAGAAATGATAAACATGCTTTATTTAGTTTTCAAAAAGGAAAATTAAAAAAGAAGTCTATTAAAACTAATAATGGTACAACTCCTTTCTCAACTAAGATAGAATTTAAACCATCAAAGAAAATATTTGATAATTTAATCCCTGATCTAAATAGGATTAAAAAGAGATTACAAATAGCATCTGCTGAGATGCAAAATGTTACCTTTGCTTTAATTGTTGATGATACAAAAGAAATATTTAAAATGTCAGTCAGTGATTATTTTGAGCAAAGGTGTTTACAAGGTAATAATATCTTAGCTAAACCTGTTTTATTTGAATCAAATATTAAACCAGAATCATTTAATGTAATGATGACATATGCTAAGAGTGGAACAATAACTCCGAAAGTATTATCATCTGTTAATTTACTACCTGTTGATAATGGTGGAACTCATGTTAATTATCTTTATGAAATAATTAAAGGTTATTTTGTAGCTAAAGGTAAGAAACTGGGATATAAATTTGAGCCTCAAGATTGTCTAGTAGGTTTAAAAGCTTATATAATGTTAAGTTTGAAAGAACCAAAATTTGCTGGACAAACCAAAGATAGACTCACCAATAACAAAACAACTATAGAAAGATTCGCAACTCAAATTAAAGCTCAATTAGAAACTCATTATAATGAAAATAAAAACCCAGATAAGAATGGAGAAGGTGATTTAGATAGAATATTATCTCATTTTCAAATTTATAGAGCAAAATTAGATTCTAAAAAATTTAAGACTGCTACTGCTGGTAAAAGAGTTTCAACTAAATTTACAAAGTTAAGAGATTGTTCTAGTAAGTTTGGTGAGTTGTTTGTAGCTGAAGGGGAAAGTGCTAGTGGTGGACTACTTGTATGTAGAGATCCAAGGAAGCATGCTATATTACCATTGAAAGGTAAAATTCCAAGTGCAGCTAATGCGAAAGATATTTTAAAGAATAAAGAAATTGGAGAACTTATTGGTTCATTTGGAACTGGAGTTGGTCCTGATTTTGATATTAATTCTTTAAAATATAGTAAAATAATTTGTGCGACAGACGCGGATGATGATGGACTTCATATCTTTGCATTATTGACTTTAGCTTTAGCTATATTAACTCCTGATATTATTAAAAATGGTCATTATTTCTATGCTGATACTCCTTTATATGCAATCAATGAAAAGAATAATTTTATGCCTTTGTGGACAACTAACGAGGTAACTAAAGCAAGAAATGAAAAGAAACCTTTATTACGTATTAAAGGGTTAGGAGAAATGAATCCTAACCAGTTGAAGGTTGTTTTAATTAATGAGAAGACGAGAAGATTGATACCAGTTACTTATACAAGTGATTTGGATAAGATGGTTAAATTATTCTCTGATTCAAATGAAAAAAGAAAGTTGTTGGAGGGAACATGGATGATATAGATATAAATATCCCATTACAAGATTGGATAAGTGATAATATATCTGAAAAGAAAATGTATTGGAAAGATTCCTGATCTCAACAAGTACAATTTGTAAGAGATGTAATTCCAAGATTTTTATGTAAACCAAATGGATCAGGTTATATGTCAGTTAGAGAAAATATAACTGTTATAAGTACCCATATGTCAAAGAGTATAGATTTGCCAGTATATTGTATTAAAGCATATGATGATAAATTTATACTGAGAAATAATTGTTATGATTGGAAAATTTCAGTTGAAACTCATAATATTCATAATATTGATTTTGAAAAGTTGGGAATTATAGATAAAACATTTTCTCAGGTTCATCAAGTATATTGTGAAGGTTTTAAAGATGAATGGGTATATAAACCATATGCAAATGATAAATGGAAATATACTGCTGAAATTAATGATGATTTTAAATTGAAATTATTCTTCTGGTTGATACAAATGAAAGATAAAATATGGGAGAAATAAATGAAGGAGAAAAAATTATGTACATACGGTTGTGGAAAGGAAGCTAAATATTATTTTAAAAGTGTAGATAAATGGTGTTGTAGCAAAAGTCATAATAGTTGTCCAGAAATGAAGAAAAAACAAGTTGAAGGCCATAAAGGATTTAAACATACAGAAGAAACAAAAGAAATACTTAGACAAAAATCCACAGGACATCCAGGATATTGGAAAGATAAAAAATTATCTATTAATGTAAGAAAAAAAATATCAATATCTAATACAGGAAATCATCATTCTGAAAAAACTAAAAAAAAATTATCTATAGCTTTTAAAGGAAAAAATAATCCAATGTTTGGAAAATATTGGAGTAAAGAAATGTTAATAAAAAGAAAATTATCTATTTCTCAAATTAAAAAACGTTATCCATTATTTGCTAAAATAGAAGAAATGAGATATAACCCTGATAAACCTGATGAAAAAGAAATTCAAGTGCATTGTAAAAATCACAATTGTTCTAACTCAAAAGAACAAGGTGGTTGGTTTACGTTAATAGGTACTCAATTAGATGGCAGAAGAGGATCAATAGAAGATGGTATTAATGCTTCATATTTTTACTGTTCAGAAAAATGTAAAGAAGAGTGTCCATTATATAATAAAACAGTTAATCAATTAATCAAAGAAGATCAAATAAATTCTGGACAAATTGAAGATTCATGGTATACTTCTCAAGAATATCAAATTTGGAGAAATAAAGTTTTTGAGTTAGACAACAATAAGTGTGTCTATTGTGAACAACTAGCAACAATAGCACATCATATTTTACCTCAAAAGATTTATCCAAATCTTAGTTTAGATCCAGAAAATGGTTTATCTGTTTGTTTAGATTGTCATTATAAATATGGACACAAAGGTGAATGTTCAACAGGAAATCTAAGTAAGTTAATATGTGAAAGAATAATTAGAATAAAAAGAAAGGAGAAATAGATGGATCGATTAGTACCAATCGCTTATAGAAAATATGGGTTGTACGTCAATAGTTTTAGAGCTTTGCCTTTAAAAGATGATGGTTTGAAACCTGTTGAGCGAAGAATCCTACTTACAACTTTTATAGTGGCTAAGGATAAATTTGTCAAATCAGCCAAAATTGAAGGTAATTGTATGAGTCGTTTCCATCCCCATTCAGGTGCATATGGAACACTCGTTCAATTAGTTAAACAAGGGTTCATTACTGGTCAGGGTAATTGGGGAAATAATCTTGGTGTAGAACCTTCTGGCGCGGCTGCAAGTAGGTATACAGAATGTAAAATATGTAAAGAAACAGTAGATATGGCGTTTAATCTCATAAAGCATGTGCCATGGAGTGAAAGTGAACTAGATGACGAACCAGAATATATTCCAACTAGATTTCCTTTTTGTTTAATGGGGAATGATTATACTCAAGGCATCGGATTTGGGTTTAGAACTTTTATTCCTTGTTATTCAAAAGCAGATTTAAAAGATAGATTATTCTGGTTATTGTCTGGTAAGAAAGGGGTTGAACCAATAATAGCTCCAAAAACAAACTGTAAGATAACAGCGACAAAAGAAGATCTTCAAGAACTATTAACAACAGGAAAAGCTAAGATTGGTGTTTCTGGAGTTATTAGTGTTAGTGCTGCTCAATGCAAAGTAGTTATTAAGTCTTGGCCACCTGGTAGAAGATTTGAATCAATTTTAAATAAAACCCCAATTAAAAAGCAATTAGAGAATCTTGATGTTGGGTTTATAGATTCTTCAAGTGGTAAAAATGGTACTGCGATTATATTCAGCGTTTCAAAACAACGAAATAGAACTAAGATTTTTAATTTATTAGTTAAGAATATAAGAACAGCTTTAATAGGATCTGTCTCATTTGAAACTATCACAGTTGATAGACAAAGACAAGTTCAAGTTACATCAATTGATGATATGTTGTTAAACACTTATGAGATGTATACTCAAGCAAATAAAAGAATGTTGACGTCAGAAATTGGTAAGGCTAATGATTCTATTCTTGAGATGGATTGTCTTGATAAAATTAAAAGCCCTTTAATTAAAGTTATGTCTGAGAAAGGTTCGACATTAACTAAAGAACAACTACCTACAACTATTACTAGAATTGCTAAAGAAAGTAAGTTAACAGATGAGATTGTTAAAGAATTATTAAGCAAATATCTCATTCAAAGACTTTTAACATTCAAAACTGATACACAAGAGTTAAATAATAAAATGGTTGATCTTCAAAGTAAATTATCTACTTTAGATAAATTTGTTTTAGATCAGTATAGGTGATGTAAAAGAAGTTGATTATCAATAATAAAGGAATAAAAATATGGATATTAGATATTATAGAGTTGAAAGAAGATTTACATTTCCAATGGGGCATAGATTATCTAAACATCTAGGTGCCTGTGCAAATGTTCATGGACATAATGTAACATTATTGGTTGGAGTTAAATCAATAATGTTAAATGATAATGATATGGTTATTGATTTTCATGATCTAAAAACCATTGTTAATGATCTTGTTAAAGAATGGGATCATAGTTCAATATTTAATGAATCTGATAGAGAATCTATTGATACTAAATTGTTTAAGAAAGTATTCTTTTATGATTTTGATCCAACTGCGGAAAGATTAAGCGAATATTTGTATCATTCAATAGATAATCTTTTACCTGTTGGAGTTAAAATGGATTATGTTAAATTTTATGAAAATGAAAATTCAATGGCTACATTTAGCGTTCCGGAGTAAATTATGATAGAACTTAGTAGGAGATCCGGAATAATAATTCCAAGAGAATATGAGAATGAAAGTTGGTACCATCAAGTGCGAGCAAAACTGTTTAGGAAACAGCAACAGTATAATTCACCAGATTTCATAACCAATAAATATTTCTCTGAATCCGAAAAGTTTTTAACTATACCTCGATTCTTCCCTATACATGAATATGTAGATTGTAAAATTATCGACAATAGACATGTTGGGGAAGATATTGAAATTGAACATAGAATAGTTGCAAGAAATGAAGCTCAAGAATTAACAATGAATTATATGATTTCTAATCCGAATGGTATGATAAAACTAAATCCAGGGATGGGTAAAACAGTTGTTTCTATTTATATGATAGCTGTAAGAAAGAAAAAATCTATGATATTAGTTCATAGAGATTCATTGGATAAACAATGGAGAGCAAGATTATTTGAACATAGTAATATAGATCCTGATAAGGTTTGTATTTTAAATTCAGCAAAATTTGAAAAACAATTAGCAGAATGCTCAGTAATAATAGCAACATGTCAAACAATTCTATCTCTTTTAAAAAGAAAGAGAATGGAATTTCTAATAGCATTAGACAAAGCAAATATAGGCATTTTCATAGGTGATGAAATACATACAACATTAGGAGCTCCAACATTTTCAAATTGCTCATTAAATATTCCATCCAAAGTAACATATGGTTTAAGTGCAACTCCATATAGAAATGATGGTAATTCTGATATACTTCAATATCATGTTGGTGAAGAATTTGGAATTGATAGTGATGAAGATACAATGCCAGCAGAAGTAACATTTGTATTGCTGGATTTTGATATAGATACCCCAAGAAGAGAAAGGTATTTGAATTGGGAAGGAAATTTTCAACGATCTAGATACCTAAACATCATGAAAAATTCAAAAGTGTTTATGGATTTAGTAAAAGCTTTATTATTAAAATTAGCTAATGATAATAGGCATTTATTATTTATTTCAGAAAGAGTCGATAAGATGATAGTTCCTTTATTTGATTGGTTGCCGACCGAAGACAAGTCAAAATTTATAGCTGGTTCGGCATTAAAGGAACTTGAAAAACAAATTTCATTCTCGACTCCTGGCAAAATCCGAGACGGCGTGGACGTTCCCTGGAAGGATTCGTTGTTAATTACTTCTCCAGTCAAAAACATTGAACAATTAGCGGGTAGGATAACTAGAACTTATCCTGGCCATGATAAGAAAACTCCTATAATACTAGATATGGTAGATATAGGTTGTAATAATATTAAAAGTTCATTTTGGAGTAGAGTAGATTTTTATAAAAAGAAAGATTGGAAAATAACTTATATGTTTGTTAATCAATTTACATATGAAAAATTTAAATTAAAAGAACAAGATGCTTTTGTTATAGTCAAAGGAGAATATAATGGCAGTTAAAGATGTACCAAAAATTATTGTAAATAAAAATGGTATTAGTATGATTGGGTTATTAACAGTTATATTAATTGTTTTAAAATTAACTAAAAATATTGATATTAGTTGGTGGTGGGTATTTGCTCCAATGTGGATACCTTGGATAATTATTTTAGGTATAATTGCAGCAATATTATTAGGTGTATTTGTAGTATTTATAATAGTGTTTTTATTAGAAAAGTATGAAGATCACAAAACTAAATCATATAAAATCAAATGATAAAACTAAATCCATATTCTATAGGTCCACCGCCAACTTTTGACCCATGTGAAAAATGTCTTATTAAAGCATGTTGCAATGAAACGTGTGATGATAAACTTAGATGGAATATAAACAATGTAAAACCATCATCAATTAGAATTAGATTACCAAAGAAAAGGAGAAAAAAGAAATGTTGATTTTATCAATTATAGTATATATAATTTTAGGATTAACTATAGGAACTGTTTTAGTAAGTCAATATAATTTAAAATTTTTTAAACATCTTATAGGTGAATATAAAAGTTATGAATATCAATATGACTCTTTAGATATATTTTATTTAATATGTGGTTACTATGTATTGTGGCCATTACCATTATTTAAATTTCTATGGATAAATTTTTGGAAATCAACCCATATAATATTTCAATATATTATTAAACAAATAATTATTAGTCATGGAATAATCTTATATTATTTTAGAACTCAATTTAAAAAAGATTTATCAAAAATTTTAAAGGATAAAAAATGAAAAGTATTATTATAGCAGATATACATTTAAGTTTATATTCTCAAGACACTATAATATCTGGAGTATCGAGAAGATTACATTATTTAAATCAAACATTAATCCAAATAGCTGAATATGCTAAAGCCAATAATATAAAATATATTACAATAGCAGGGGATACATTACATAATAAAAGTATTATTCATGCCATAGCTATGTCTATGTTATTAGATTTTTTAAGAAATTATCCTGATTTAATATTTATTATTATTGATGGAAACCATGATATGTCTTCTAGGTCTGGTGATGGAGTATCTGGTTTAAAAAGTCTTGATAATGAACCAAATGTAATTATGGTTCATAAAGCTATGCAAAAAGAAAATATTTCATTTGTTCCATGGAATCCAAAAACAATGAAAAAGGATATTAAAAATGCTAAAGGTGATTATTTAGTATCTCATTTTGGATTAAATGAAGCGATGTTAAATTCTGGAATATCAATTGTATCTGATATAGGATTAAATGATTTAAAACATTTTAAACATTGTTTTATTGGACATTACCATACACCTCAAGAAGTTGGAAATGTAACTATTCCAGGATCTATAATTCAGTTAGATTGGAGTGAAAAAGGTGAAGAAAAAAGGTTTATAGTTTTTGATAGTAATACGGGTCAAAAAGATTCAATTTTAATAACTGGTTATCAAAAACATATAGAACTTGAATTGACTAATGATAATGCAGAAGAATTATTAAAACAAGCTAAACTTTTTAAAGAAGGTGGAGATTTTGTTAAACTATTAAAAGTTGACAATATTGATACTTCTAAATTTGAAAAAGATTTTCATATAGTTGATAAAACGGTTAAAGATATTACCAACCGTGGTATCTCAACTAATATGTCTCTTGAAGATAAATTGTTAGCTTATCTAAAAATTAAAAAAATACCATTAGATGAACATAAAAATTATATCAAAGAAGCTATAAATATAATCGACTCAATAACTTAAGGATAATAAAAATGAGTAACATCATTGTTCAAGCAGAAATTGAATACCAAAAGAAAGATAAAACATGGATTCACTCAGATATTGAACCTTATGGGGGGTGTAAGTTTAAAGATCTTGATGATGATCATAGAAAATTTCTACATGATTGTCTTGATGAATGGATTGATAATTCTGATGGAACTGGATGTTTTTATATTAAAGATGAAACATTTACAATAGAAGATCAAACATAAGGGGGAATAATATGACTGATGTAAGTTTAGGTGGAGGAAAAAAGAATACAGGTGCAACTCCAGAACAACAGAAACAAAAAATGATTTATCTGGATATTCCAACAGCTATTACAATGATTTTAGAGCTTGGGGATTCAAAGAATATAAAAAAATATGCTGATCCAATAGTTTCAAATATTAAACAAGCATTTCCAAGTAAACAATTAAGAAAAGTTTTATGTACAATGTTTGGTGTTAAATCAGCAAGAAAATTTAAAAAATTAAAACCTCAAGAATTTGAGATTGTTACTAATTTATTTGGGGATATTTGGGGATTGAAGAAATGAAAAAAATTGAATTTCTAGAACAAGGAATGGAAAACTTTGGTAATCATATAGATCCAATAGTAGTTAGGTTTGATAAAGGTTCAACAACAATGATTACAGGACCAAATGGTAGTGGTAAAACATCTATATTCCAAGCTATTCCATTTACATTATATGGTCAATGTGAAAAGGGTCGTGGTGATGATGTTTTAAATACCAAAACTGGTAAGAATTGTCATACTTGGACAATTTTTAAAATTAATGATGAAGAATATAGAGTTGATAGATTCGTTAAGTACATCAGAATGGGTAATTCAGTAACTATAACTAAGGGTGATTCTAATAAACCTTATTTAAAAGGACATAAAGAAGTTGTTCCAGAAGTTGAAAAATTATTGATGCCTTATAAACTTTTTATGAATACTTTGTTATTTTCTCAAAAAGTTAAATCTTTCTTTACAGATCTTGGTGATGCAGATCAAAAAGAAATCTTTAGAAAGATTATGACATTGGATGATTTTGTTTTATATATGAAACAATGCGGTATTGATTTAAAAGAGATAGAAGCAATAATAATGGAATTAAATCAAACTATCGCAATTAATGAAGGTCTTATAGATTCAACTACAAAACAAATTGAATCACTTCAAACTAAACAACAAGTATTTGAAAATGAAAAACAATCTAAAATAAAAGATTTGAAAGTTAAAGAAGAAACCATAAGTCTTGAAATTTTAGAACATTTAAAGAATCAAAAAAATCTGCCAGAAGATACCTCAAGTAAATCTCAAGAAATTACAAATAAAATTAGTGTTCTTAATCATAAGTTGAATAATTTAGATTCTGAAAATGATGCTAAAATTAGTACTTTTGAATCACAAAAATTATTAAAAATATCTGAATTAGAAAAGAAGAGTCTTGAGTTATCTAATGCAAGTTCTAAAGAGGCGGCTGAAAAAATTGAAGATGAAAAAACTTCATTGAATAATATAAACTCAAAAATCCAACACCAAATAGATTCAGTAAAGAAATTAATTCAAGAAATTAAGTTTAAAGTTAAAAACCATGCTTCAGCAATAACATTTATAGAAACTACTAATAAGCAGTTAGAATTAGATTCTAAATTATCATTTTGTCCTACATGTAAAAGGGATATGAATGATGAATGTATTAAACATATGAATTCTTTAAAAGAAGAAAACTTAGAAGAATTAGTATTAAATACAACTAAAATAAAATTATTAAAAGAGACGTTAGCTGAAAAAGATGCAGAAATTATATCTTTAAATGAAACATATCAAAATAATTCTAAAAATTCTAATGAATCTATTATAGCTATTCAACAAGCAAATCGTTTATTAATTAGTCAATATATTGAAAGAAAAAATATTGCTATTAATAAAGTTGAAGCAATGATGAAAGGTATGATATCTAAAATTCAGAAAGATAATATTGAAACCAGAAATAAACTTCAATTAGAAATTACTGAATTGTCAGATGAATTAAAGAGTTTGTTTGAACTTCAAATAAAGATTGATGCATATAATCAAACTTTACAAGATATTCAACACATTAAAGATTTAAATGATGAAGCTTTAAAATTAGCAAACAATCTTGAGTTTGATGATTCTTTGATTAAAGAATCTGAACTTAACTTACAAAGTTATATTAATATTATTAATGATACAATTGTTGAAAGAAGTGAATATGATAAAAAAATTCAAATGATAACTTTTTGGAAGACTGGGTTCTCGGCATCTGGTATTCAAAGTATGTTAATTGATGAAGCAATTCCATTTATGAATGAAAGAATATCATATTATATGGATATGTTATGCAATGGTCGTTATAAAGTTACATTTGATACATTGAAAGCTACCAAAGATAATAAAGAGTTTAGAGATAAAATATCTGTAAATGTATTTGATATACAAACACATTCCGATAAAAGAGTTAAATTCTCTGGTGGTCAAACAAGGTTAGTTGATATTGGTACTATATTAACCTTAGCAGATTTAATGGCTAATGTTCAAGATACAAGTGTTAATATAATATTATTTGATGAAATATTTGATTCATTGGATAGTGAGAATATTAGACATGTATCTAATTTATTAAGGGTAGCAGCAAAGGAAAAGTGGGTTGGTATCATATCACATACTAAGATTGATGATATTGAAGCTGACAATCATTTAGAATTTAGATAGAAAGGAGAATAAATAGATCTAGAATCAATGGTGGATAAAATTAAAGGTTATGATGAAGTTCAATGTAAACGTATATTAACTTTGAATAAAGGAAAATAAGATGGATATAGCTGTTATGTTAGATAAGATGGATGATTATAACAAGGTTATGAGTTCGTTTAATTTTAAACAGGATGGAGATGGTGATAAACCTTGGTCTTTAAAATTTATAAATAAAAAAACAGTTGTTGAAATTAGAAATAGTGAGTGGACTTTAACTAAAAGTAATAGTAGATCTTGGACAGGAAAACAACCAGAGGAATTAAAAAAACTTCTGCTAGGATTCTTAACAAAAAAGGAATTAATAATGTAGTAAGGACATTGTAGGATAGGAATTCTTCCTAATAAAGAAAAATCATATGATAAAAAATATATCAAAGAAAAATTTGAAACAAAATTTGAAATTAATGAAAAAAATGGTTGTTGGGAATGGACATCTGGATTATGTCAAGGGTATGGAGATATGACGTGTTGTTGGGAAGGAGAGTCAAAACCTTATCCAGCACATAGACTTAGCTATATAATTTACAAAGGAGATATTCCAGAAGGATTACAAGTTCTTCATAAATGTAACAATAAAAAATGTGTTAATCCAGATCATCTTTATGGCTGGAACACATGAAGATAATATGAAAGATTTGCGAGAAGCTGGTACTTTAGCAGGTAAAAATAATCCAAATTACGGAATTAAATGTTCAGATGATAGAAAAGAAAAAATTAGTAAAGGTGTTAAAAAATGGATAGAAAATAATCCAGAATTTAAACCAGGAAGTTTTACTAATAAAAGTTGGAAAATAACAAATCCAGATGGTAAAGAAATTATAATTGATAATCTTAGCAAATATTGTAGAGAAAATGATTTAAAGTTTAGTTCTAATCATCAAGGTTTATATATTTTAAATAAAAATTGGAAATCGGAGAGAATATGAAAGATCAAATACAAATCGTCAGTTGGCTTCTGACACGTGCGTGCAACCTAAAATGTTCTTATTGTGCAATAGTAAAAGATTATAAAGAGATGCCAATAAGCTATCCTAAAATGAAACATTACTATAAACAGGAAATGACAACTGAATATGTTATTAAAACTTTAAAAAGAATTAAGAAACACAATCCAGATGCTTTTCACCTCTGGTACGGCGGCGAGCCACTCTTGCGCAAAGACTTAGCTGAGATTATAAATTATTGTAATAAAGAAGATATTCATTATACAATTATTACAAATAACTCAGATGCGGTTCAACCAATGATTGAAGATTTATTAGAAAATGTAGAGTATATTCAAGGGTTAACATCTTCAGTTGATCCTTTAATATTAGATGATAAATCATTAACTGATGATGATAGGTATAAAAAATGTGTTGCTGGTATTGAAAGATTACAGAAGTATAAAGGTAAAATCAATGATTTAGTAGCAGAAATAACAGTTGATAATACCAATATAGATCATTTGTATAACCTCGTTAAAATGCTAACAGACATGGGTATAAACAGTGATATAACTACTGTTGATATTAAGAAAAATCCTTTTTATGACTTTTCTAATGTAGATGATGAATCATTATTAGTTCAAAAATCATCAAAAGTTAAGGATATATTTCAAAAAATTATTGATGATAAATTAGATGTACATATGGCTGATACATTATTAATGAAGATTTGGAATATATTACCAGCTAATCTTGATTGTGGTTTAGAAAATAATGTTCATAATATGACTATTGATGCTGACGGGAGTTTGCGCTTATGTCTTCGTTTGAGGGGAATTATAACTCCAAACATGAAAGCATATGATGGCATTATGGAAAATGGAAAACTACATCCAATATATAAAGAAATGATTAAGATTGATAAGAAAAATTATTGTCAAGGTTGTTGTTGGACATGTATGATTATGTCAAAAATGTTATCAGAAGAAAATGAAATCGTTGATAATTTAATTCATAAGGAGAAAAGAGATGGATGAAACTAAAGTAGTAAAAGTGGGCACTTGTCAAGATTGTAAAGGACACAAAAACAAACCATCACGATGTATTACATATAAAAAATATGTTGGAAGGAAAGAAAAAATATGTGATGACTTCAAAAAAAAATAAAATGGAAAATCAAAAAGAATCTTGGCAAATACGAGACGAAGATGAATACTACATAGATTGTATTGGTGAGGATAATAAGAAGCATATTTGTTATCCTTGGGAAGATAAATGTTATTGTGGTGTTAAAATTCTTAGAAAAAAATTGTTAAGAGATGATTGGAAATTATTTTCATGTTGGGAATGTACTTATTAAAAGGAGGTATAAATGGTTGATGAAAATATATTACAAAATGCAATAGACTTTTATCAAAAAATAAAAGGTGAAAATGAGGTAACCGTTAAATTTAGAAAAATTAATGGTGCTGTAAGGATTATGAGATGCACTTTAGATTTTGATAAAATTCCAGATAATCAAAAACCAAAAGATGTGAATATGGCTAAAATATTTTCACTAGTACAAAAACATGGAATGGTTCATGTTTATGATCTTGATAAAAAAGATTGGAGAACAGTTCCATTTAATACTAGTGAATGGTTAGAAACTCCTAATCATACAAGGTTTAGAATAAAAAAATGAGAAAGTGGATTAAATTAGATCCTATAAAACCATTTAAAATTCTAGAAGGTTATAGAATAGGAAGATTAAAAGTAAATGGTAAGTATGTCGAAAGATCTATTGAAGTTCTTGAAACGACTACTATAGATGACGATAAACGCTTTATAAAAAATATGCAAACTAGAATGTTGCAAAGGAATATTGAATGGATAAGAAGAAAGATGATGATTTAAAAATCGAACGTCAAATGGAAATTGGTGATAGACTTGAAATGTTTGCTTCTAATGTAATTGAAACTGAAATTACTAATAATCCAAATATTATTGACCCTCATGCTTTCTTTGAAGCATATGAAGCAAACTTTTATAAATTTATCCAAGAATATTATAGAGATTAAAAAAGGATATATAATGACTATTATTGATGAACTACTAGAGTTATGGAAAAAAAGTGATACCGATGAACAATTGAGAATTATTTGTGATCAAATTACAAAAGAAGAAATTAAAAAACCAAAAGAATATGAAGGTCCTATTGGAGCAAATATTTTCTTATCTTTACCAATTAACAATTCTAATAATATTGATAGTTTAAAATATGAAAATTATATTTGTTTAGAAAGAGAAACCCAAAATAAATATATTATTTCATATTGGAATTGTTTAATTAACAGTACTACTTCATCCCCAAAAAGAGTTAAAGCATGGAATGTTAAACAAGATATACCAAAGAAGATATTGAAAGAATTTATTGAAAGGATGCAATTCTTAAAAGGAGAATAATATCGTGAATAATGAAATTGTTATAGGAAATCATTATACTAGTATAATTGGATCAAATGATGATATTGATCAAGTAGAAAGAAACTATCATTATAATGAAGATACAGATGTTAATTTTAAACCTATTTATAGAAAAAGAACTATTAAAACATTAGACTTCTTTAATGGTTTAAAAACAAATTTAACAAACCATAATGAAATTTTACCAGCAGGTTGTAAGTATTTTCAAACATTTGTTGAAGATGGTAAAAAATTGATAGTGATAGAAGAACCACCAAGATTTAGAACTATTAAAGTTGATGTTGGTATGGAAGCAGTAATAGAAAAGTTAAAAATAACAGGAAAATTAAAAGAATATGGTTATGAAAATTATTTAAATGAAAATGAAAGACCATATTCATTTCAATTGGCTTTTCCATATGTTATTTTTATTATTTTACTAAATAGAGATAATGGTTTAGTACAAATGAGACCATTTTTTAGACTTCATCCACTTACAAGTTTATTTGATTATCTTTTTATGGCGCCTTTGTATAATATTCCTGAATATCAATCAATTTGTCTTGGAAGTCTTAAAAATTTCAATAATATATTTGAAACAGTTGAAAATATAATTGAAACATTTTGGCTAAATGAGTATAATACAGATTATACACATAATATTTCAGCATATGAAGATTCAGAAGCTTATGAAGTTCAAGATTATTTTACTTGGATGTATTTTTCAAAAGTAAATCCAATGTTTATTTATAATGTTAAATGGATTAAATATAGAAAAAATCTTAATCAAATTGTTAATTGTTTTCAAAATGATTTAGAATCATCTAATTATAATGGATCATATGATATGCTTCATAGAATTGTATCAGGAGCAACTTCCTCAGAATTACCTTCAGCACCTGGTACTACAAATATTACATATTCATTAGCATTAAAAGGACGTACCGTTGAAATTGGAGATGAAATTATTTTTAATAACCAAAAAATGTATTTATATTCTATTACTGCCAAAGGGGATGCTTATGGAGATTTTGAATTAGAAAATGAAAAAGGAGAATTAATTTCAGTACCATATGATGAATTTGAAGTTGAATTTGAAAAATCAATTATTAAAAATAAATTAAAAGAAGCTGTTGTTAATGGTAAAGTTATTAAACCTGATGATATTATAACTTATAAATTAGATGATTATAATATCTATAAAAAAATTAAATCAATTAGGGTTGCCCAAGATGGAAAAATTGAAGCATTAATTGGACGTGATCATTATCTTATTGAGAATATTGAATTTGAGATAATGGATTTAAATGAAATTAAGATAAATGGTGAAATACTTGATAAGGATAAAGAATATTGGTTAATCGTATCTAATGATAAATTTAATATTACCTATAGAACCAAAAAGATGAAATTTAGTAGTTTTAAAATTTTAAATAGTGGTCATATTATAATAAAATTTATTTCATATGATGGAATAGGTAACGATATAGATTTAAATTATAACAACTATATAAAAGGAATATTGGATTATGATTTTATGGATTCATCTAAATTTATAGAACCTGCTGTGTTGTCTCATTTTGATAAATTGTTATTAAATAGTGATAACAATAAATTTAAAGTTGTTAAAAATAAAGGAATATTTATAGGACCTAGTAGTAATAATACTCTTTTGAGTTATATGAATTTAATCGAGGGAAAAAAAGAAATATTAGAGAAAATTTTAATAGCAAATGGAACAAGATTATATATTCCTCGTGTTTCATGCGATATTGATTTTAAAATTGGTGACCCAATAGTATATGCTAATTGGGATCAACCGAATGATATGCTTATTATATCTTCAATTGATAATTTTGAATATAATGAAGATAATAAAATATTGTTTATTCATAGCACATCATTAAATAAAAAAGTTCAATTTAAAATTCCTTACATTAACTTTAAAACAAATGTTGTTAATATTGGAATGATAAGAAAAGTTGAGTCTCAATGTGGTGAATGGAAATCTGGAGATAAAATAAAAGCTAATTCAACTGGGATTACTAACTTTCCAAAGAAAGATGTTAATTCTATTATTGCTTTTATAAATGATGGTGCCACTAAATACCCAATAGCTTTATGTTCAAATTTATGTACACTATGGATGAATGAAGACACTATATCTAAATTTGATAGAATGCCTTTTAAAACTCCAGCATGGAATAAGTATGATATTAGTCCAATTTGTATTAGTAAAATTAAATGGCAGCATGGTGACAATTTTGTATCACAAAATTCAGATTCAATTAAATTTGTAGCAGGAAATTATAATTCTAATTATTTATTTGAATATCATTATTGTACAACCTGGGGGTCTATAGAATGGGGTACAAGAATTACAAAAAATGAATTAGATGCACATAAAAGACATGGGGTTTTGATGCCAAGAGTTACTATTAGTAATTTAAAAATGGTAGTAAATAGTAATGGATTTCCAAATATGTTAGGTGGATACTTGATTGATTCTAACTCAAAAGTTTATTTTAGAAGCGAACAATTTAAGGAGGATTTTTAAATGTTTCCAGTATGGATTAATGACGGTACAAGTGAAATGCCAAATGATCCTATATTCTATATAGTTGCTAAAGATGGAATATACTTGAAAAAGACCATGGGCGATTTTGACACAATGAATAAAGTAGATGCAATTTCTATTTTAGGAGAATGCTCATCATATGCTTCTTTAAATGTGGCCAAGATTGCTACAAGACAAATTGCTCAAATATTATCTTTATTTAGAGAAGTATATAAAGTGTATAGATCAGAAGCAAATATAATTTTACATTACAATAAGAAGAGAAAGAAGTATAGAATTGATGTTCCAAAACAAGGTGTTACTGGGGCAAGTGTTGCTTATGTTAATGGGGAAGATACTTATAAAGATTATATAAGGATTGGAACTATTCATAGTCATGCAAATATGTCAGCATTTCATTCTGGAACAGATTATAAGGATGAAGAAAACTGGGATGGATTGCACATCACTCTTGGTAAGATTGGAGCTGAATATTTTGATATTTCTTGTTCTATCATGGCGGGTGGAGAAAGATTTATGGTTCATCCAGAAGATTATATTGATGGTATTGAACTTATTGAATATGAAGTTGAACATAAATACCCAAGATATAAATGGATTGCTGGTAAACAAGTTCCTATGGAAGCGGTAAAAAAACTTGGTTACAGATGTAATGCTTTAGAAAAAGATTTTATCTTTCCTAAAAAATGGATGACCAAGATTGATAGACCTAAATATGTTGCCTCATCATATAATTATAGTTCATATGGATTTGGTGAATCAATTGGTGAATTTTATAAAAGAAATTCATCGTTACTACCTCAAACTCCCCAACAAAAAACTTTATTCGATTCTTATGAAATTGGTCCGGATGATTGGAACCCATGTGCACAATGTCCATACAGACATCATAAATCAGATTTAATGATGAAGGATTTAATTGATAATTTGGATGATGAAACTGCTAAAAAACTAGGAATTGAAGTAAATGAAAGTGATCCATTTTATGTGGATGAAAATCCTACATTTGAGTGTAAAGATGATAAATCGATATTTGGATCAACAGAAAAGTAAGGATAAAATATGAAAATTGTTATTGTTGGATTAGGTGGAGTTGGTTCTATTCTTTGTGATAATCTCGCTAGATACTTAAATTACTCAGACATTGATGCATCTGTTAGTTTGGTTGACGGCGATTTTTATGAAGCAAAGAATAATGAAAGACAACTATTTACCAGGTTAGGTGATAAAGCTACAGTTAAATGCTCAGAAATGTCTTTAAAATTCAACAACGTAAACTTTCAAGATTTCAATGAATTTGTAAATGAAGATAATATAAGTTCAATAATTTCAGAAAAGTCTATTGTTTTTATATGTGTTGACAATCATCTATCTAGAAAAGTTATATCTGATTATTGTCAAACACTTGAAAATATCACTGTTATTAGTGGTGGTAATGAATACACTGATGGTAACGCACAATTATACAAAAGGGAGGATGGTAAAAATGTAACAGCGTCATTAATTGAATATCACCCTGAGATTGAATATCCTGAAGATCAATCTCCGGAAGATATGAGTTGTGAAGAATTATCCCACTCAGAACCACAGCTATTGTTTACAAATTTAACTGTTGCAACAATAATGTGTTGGATGTTCTATGCGGTTCATAAAGAGAAAGACGTGACTAAACATGCTGAGGTATACTTTGATATAACTTCAATGGCTACATTAGCGAAAACGAGAAATTCTAAATTAAACTAAATTTTTAAATTACTAGGAGAAATTAAAATGAGCGAAACTTATGAAACTTTGGATAGCATGACTGTTGCACAGCTTAGAAACATTGTTAGATCCCGTAAGATTGTTGGATTTTCCAGAAAGACTAAAGATCTTACTATCAAAGCAATTCTTGCTGCTGGAGATGGTTCTTCCATGACTAAACCTGCTGTTGCTGCTGGGAAGACTCATACTCAGAAACTTGCTACCACTAAACCACTGGAACCTGTTA
>JAFCCM010000095.1 GCA_017610225.1 Candidatus Aenigmatarchaeota archaeon
TTATACACAGGTAACATGAAACGACGTCCTATCAATAAACCCTTCATTAATACAATTGTCAGCCTTCATGATAAATTTGTGAAAGAAATGTTAACCCGAAATATAAAACACAATACTCCTCTTAAATCAATCTAATTTTAATAAACCCTATACTATATATATAAATTACTGAAAAGGGATTTTATAAATTTTTTTATATGTGGAATAATTTTTTAAAAAGAATAAGGAGGTATATTTTTGATAAAGTTTGAGCAACAAGGACCTAAGATATGGAACATTATTTATGGTGAACAAAAACCAATCACGTTAAAACTCTTGCCATCTTCTGTTACAAATAAATATTATATTGTAACACATTTTATTGAAAGAGTCGCCGAGTATCACGGAGAGACATTCAGCGATTGGTTTATAGAACTATTAGAGAATTGTAATGATTCTGAAAAAAGGACTGCAGCAATTTTTGATGCTATTGAACCTATTAAGACATTCTCAGATACCTATTTAGATTCTCTTGCTATTGATTACTCACAGTTTGTTGATGAATCAAAAGTAAAAAAGAATTCTATTTTATTCAGAGCACACGAGATTCAAGATATTATCAGATTGTCTTGTTATCTTAAAATCTATTCTGTAATATCAAACAATGAAGAATTAAAATTGGGTAAAAAATTACATAGGGATGTTTATAATAAATTCACGACCAAAATAATTGAAACCGAAATTGTTTCAAAGATATTTGATGTTGTGAAAACAAAAACATTCCGTTATAATCTTACTGACAGATTCATGTGGGATTATATCAAAACAATTCAATGTAAGGATATTGGCATTCATATTATTGAAATTTTTAATTTTATTATGAATAATATTATTATTCTTTGTGAAGAGGATAAAAATCCAATTACTTATTTTGTTGGAGTTATTGATGAATCTGTTAAATGGTTTTTACGTTCTGTCTATAAAGGAACTATCGTTTATGATGATGAAATCGCAACAGAAGATATTCATGGAACCCATATTAATAATTTAAGAACTTATAGTTTTAATGATACACTTGGTCGATTGAAAGGAATTGCATTTGAGAAAATTTATGAGCAATTGGATCAAGAAAATATTATGACTATAAATGATCAAACAGATCAATATATTATAGATTTCAACAATCGGTTATCAAATATTAATTATATATCTCCTCTTTGTGCATGTCTTGTATTTCCATTGTTATCAAAGATCACACAAATATCATATGTTCATTTTAAAACTATTTCACCTGAGCATTCAGCAGTACTATCATATTATTTGAATCGTTTATTGGGGAAAGTTTTTAAAACTGAATATAAGAATCTGTTTGCATTATTGGATTATTATCCTGAATCACAACCATCATTAAATACTACATATAAAATTAAGTCAGTTCATGACTTTATTGATATCCAGGATAAAACTAAAAACTTTTATGGATTTAATGCTAAGATTTTTCCACATAAAATTCTCTGTCACTTTGTTGGTAGGGTATCAAGAATTAATTTTAGCAATCTTTTAACAGGAAAAAAATTATCTGGAATACCATTGAGTAAGGTTGAAGCAAATATGATTCATTTTTATACTATGTTATTTTCCGGAAAAATTCAACCGAAGATTGATGAAATGGTATTGTTGATGAATGGAGATTTTTAAACATGAAATTTAAAAAACCTGAAAATCCAAACTATTGTGCCACTATCGCTGAAATAAAAAACATAGTTGAATTGTCCAATTGCGATAACATTCAAGGAACAATAATTTTTGGCAATCAAGTTATAGTAGGTAAAGATTCCCAAGTCGGAGATGTTGGAGTTTATTTTCCTGTGGAAACTCAATTGAGTCATGAGTATGTATCAGAGAATAATTTATATAGACATACCGATCGAAATAAAGATGAAACTCAAAAAGGTTATATGGAAGACAATCGCCGAGTAAAAACTATGAGATTCAGACAAAATAAATCTTGTGGTTTATTTATACCATTAAATTCCCTGTCGTTTTGTTTTGATATTAATAAATTTGAAATAGGAGATATATTTGATGAAATAAAAGAGACCAAAATCTGTAAAAAATATATTGTTAAAAAGCAACAAAAATTACCAGGAAGCAAAAGACAAAGACGTCACCTTAAAAAATCAAAAACTATTGAAGGTCAATTTAGATTTCATTCAGATACACAGCAATTGGGTAAGAATCTTCATAGATTTGCCAAGAGTGATATAATCAGCATCTCATATAAACTTCATGGAACATCGGTAATTATTTCAAATATATTATGTAAAAAAGAAATCAATATTTTTTACAAGATACTCAGATGGTTGAATATCAAAGTTGTTGATACTGAATATGATAATCTCTATTCTTCACGTAAAGTTATTAAAAATGATGATATGTCAAGTATAAAACAAAGCTTTTATAATGAAGATATATGGGGATTGGCCAATGAAAGATTGAAAAAATTTCTTCTTGATGGTTTGACTATCTATGCTGAAGTAGTTGGTTATTTACCGACCGGACAAGCAATTCAAAAAGGTTATGATTATGGGTGTCATATGGGTGAATTTGATATTTATATTTATCGGATAACATATACAAATGTTTCCGGTAATATATTTGAGTTTTCTGCCCGTCAAGTTCAAGAATGGTGTAAAAATCGAGGTCTGAATCCTGTACCTCAAATCTATTATGGGACAGCACAAACTATATTTAGAATAAATAGTCAAGGTGGATTTGTAAGACATTATAATGAAAATTTACTATTTTCTGAAAATTTTCTAAATGTATTAACCGGAATGTTTTTAGAAAAAGAGTGTTATATGTGCAAAAATGAAGTTCCAGCAGAAGGTATTGTTGTTAGAAGGGAAATCAATGATTTTGAAGCTTATAAATTAAAAAGCTTTAGATTTCTTGAAAGAGAAACAAAACTATTAGATAAAGGCGAAGAAGATATTGAAGAACAGAACTAAAATAGTGGGGGCTAGTTCCCCCATTATTTTTTTTGTTTATGAATATTTAGAACAAAATATAAATAATACGCTATACTATTTGCTAGGAGGTTATATAAAATGGCCAAAAAAGAATTATATAGACTGGAAGAATTAATCAGAACAGCTACGAACCATCTATTAACAGATAAAGAAAAAATTGGATATCTTATGAATCCTGAGTTAAAACAGAGATTATATGGAAAATTCCCAGAATGTTTCATTTCATTAAAAAGAATGGGACGAGATACTTCTGCATATCTCCTGCCGCTTTGTAATCGTGCGGCTGTAATGGATCCCATGGTAATTAATATTTCATATAAAATGGTAGGAAAACTTTTGTCAGATTCTTCTGGTATGTTTGATATAAATGATCTACAAACAATTTTTGATAAATTGACAAGACTTAAAGATCGCTATGACAAAGAAACACCCAAACCTGCTGCACAAGCTGGCAGAAAAGCTGTGGTAACAAGAATGTTTAATAATATTAAGGGACACTTAACATCTATAAATCAAAAGGACTAATTTATGAAATTATGTGAATATGGTTGTGGTCAAGAAGCTAAATATCAGTTTAAAAATGGAAAATGGTGTTGTAGTAACAGTCATAAATCATGCTTGGGGTTTATTAAATTGAGACCTAAAACTCGCCAAAAAAATAAACCAGAAATCATAAAAAATAATCATTACATCTGTGAATATGGTTGTAACGAAATTGCAAAATATA
The DNA here is from genome assembly GCA_017610225.1 of Candidatus Aenigmatarchaeota archaeon. The sequence continues at coordinate 3,739 of JAFCCM010000095.1, forward strand.
AATTAAAAAATGGCAAGTATTGTTGTAGTACACATTGGAAAAAATGCTCTTATCAAAAAACTTTACAATCTATAAAGTATAAAACATTAAATATACTTAATGAACTATTAAAAATAAAACTTTATAAAAAATATATTGCTGAAAATAAACTATGTGATTATGGATGTGGCAACAAAGGAAAATATTTATTTAAAAATGGAAAATTTTGTTGTCAACCCTTTCATTCACAATGCTCTAATATAAGACAAAATAATAAAGAAAAATGTTTAGGAAATAACAATCATTTTTATGGACAAACACATACAACAAATACCATACAACTAATGAAAATAAATAGCAAATTAACCATACCTAAAATTAAAAATAAATATCCATTCTTTTCACAGATTGAAGAAATGCGATACAATCCAGATAAACTTGAAGAAAAAGAAATTCAAGTTTATTGTAAAAATCATGATTGTAAAAATTCAAAAGAACAAGGTGGGTGGTTTACTCCAAAATCTAGACAATTATATGAAAGAATAAGACAACTTGAATCTCCAGAAGGAAATGATGGATCTTATTTTTACTGCTGTGAAGAATGTAAAGATGAATGTATTTTATATGGATTACATTCTGACCCATATAAAGAAAAAACTGAAACCCCATATACCCAAGAAGAATATAATATATGGAAACAAGTAGTTTTAGAACAAGATACTTATGAATGTCAATATTGTGGATCAAAAGAAGATCTACATTGCCACCATATACATCCAGTAAAAACACATCCACATTTATCATTAGATCCAATGAATGGAATAGTTTTATGTAAAGAATGTCATTATGAAATAGGACATAAAATAGGAACAGAATGTTCTACTGGTTATCTAGCTAATATAAATCAAAATGGATGTAATTTGGGGATTCACATATGAAATTAAAATTTTTAAATATGGAGCAGTTTAACAAAGGATTGACACCTGTGACAACCACTGAATTAAAAACCAGAGCTGGAGAATACCACCAAGATGGTCTTTTTTCAGAAAAAATTTTTGGGATCGAGGGGTCACTTGACCGAAGTAAACGATATTCGTTTATACAACTTAATGCTACGATTGTACATCCAGCAGCATATAAGTTACTTATTCGTATTGATAGGAGAATTGAAAAGTTCTTAAATACGGAGAAATCATTTTCTTTAAATTCACAAAACCAATTAATATTAGATGATAAGGGTGTGAGTGGAATGTCAGAATTTATTAAAATGTATCCAAACATAGAATTAAAAGCAGGAACCCCCGCAAGAGAAAAAATCATTAAAGTAATTGAAGATGCTTATAAACAAGGAGCTTTATTTATAAATACTGTGCCAATTATTCCCCCCGACCTTCGTCCAATGTATGAAGATCAAAGCGGAAATCTTGTAATTGACGAAATTAATAATGTTTATCTAAACATAATGAGAAAAGCCTCTCAGGTTAAAAGTGTTGGTTCTGGAAGC
>JAFCCM010000096.1 GCA_017610225.1 Candidatus Aenigmatarchaeota archaeon
GATTATGAAACTTTGAAAAAAATGAAAGAAGCAGGATGTCGTTTATTATGTGTTGGTTTTGAATCACCAACTCAAGAAGTATTGAATAGCATAAAGAAAGGTACTACAAAAAATGCTCAGATAGATTTTATGGAAAATTGTAATAAACTTGGGTTATTGGTCAATGGTTGTTTTATACTTGGTCTTCCTGGAGACACAAAAGAAACTATAGGAAGAACAATTGAATTCACAAAACTATTAAATCCAGACACAGCCCAATTTTATCCACTAATGGTTTACCCTGGTCTAGCTGCATATGAGTGGGTAAAACAAAAAGGTTATTTAACAACAGAAGATTATTCAAAATGGCTAACAAAAGAAGGTTGGCATAATTGTGTTATTGATAGACCAGGTTTGTCTGGAGAAGAATTAGTCAAAATGTGTGATCAGGCAAGATTAGAATTTTATCTCAGACCAGCGTATTTTTTTAAAAGATTAAAATTATTATCAAAAGGAAAAGGTGAAATAAAAAGAATTTTTAAGGCAAGTAATGCATTCTTTAAATATATCTTGGCTATGAGTGAAAAAAAATGAAAGTGTTAGATATAGGTTGTGGTCGTTGGAAAACTAAAGGGGCTATAGGTGTTGATATTGTTCCATCTAAAGGTGTCAATGTTATATGTGATTTGAATAAATCTCCATATCCATTTTTGGATGAAAGTGTAGACAAAATTACGTGTTTTGAAGTAATAGAACATTTGAAAAATTATAAAGTTATTTTAAAAGAATTTCATCGCATTTTAAAAAATAATGGAGAATTAAGATTATCAACAAATAACGTCAACTCATTAATAAATCGGTTATTTAAGACTTATGAGCACAAAGGTTTAGACCCAGAATCTCCAGGAACACACAAACACCTTTTTACTATTTCGGAATTAAAGAATCTTATCGAGAGTAATAAATTTAGAATTATTGAAACAAAAATGCTTCCATTTCCATGCAGTTATGAACATAAAAAATTAAGAAAAATTTTGAATCCTTTAAGAAACAATTTAAATCGTATATTACCAAATTCCCTCAGAGAAAGAACATTTATTATTGCTAAAAATATAAGATGATAAAATGCCATCCAAAAAAATATCTGTAATAATTCCCGCATATAATGCAGAAGAAATAATTAGTAGAACTATAAAAGCAGTTATCTCTCAAAATTTTTCCCCAAAAGATTATGAAATTATTGTTGTTAATGATGGATCAAAAGATAATACAAAGAGAATTGTTTCTAGATTCAAAGATGTTAAATTAGTCAATATAGTTCATGGTGGTGCTGCTAAAGCGAGAAATTCTGGTGTTGTAAATTCAAAAGGGGATATAGTTGCATTCACCGATGCTGGTTGTATACCAAAGAAAAATTGGATAAAAGAATTGATAAAACCATTCAAGGATGAAAATATTGTTGGTGTTTCAGGAACATATGATACACTAAATAAGGAAAGTTTAATTGCAAGATTTTTTGGATATGAAATAGAACAAAGGCATAAAAAAATGAAAAAACTCAAGGAGATAGATTTTGTAGGAACATATAATTGTGCATACAGAAAATCAATTTTTATGGAATTAAATGGGTTTAGTGAATCTTTTGGTCATAAAAAGAAAGCAGTCGCGAATGCGGAAGATCCTGAGTTTTCTTTTAGAATGAAAAAAAAAGGTTATAGAATTGTTTTCCAACCAAAAGCTATTGTCTCGGGTGATCATCCAGATACATTATGGAAATATCTGATGAAAAAAAAGAGTAGAGCATACTGGAAAGTTTTGCTTTACAAAAAACATCCTCTAAAAACATTTGGAGATGCTTATACTCCTAAGACACTATTCCCACAAATTCTTTTAACAGGAATATTTATGGTTTCTATTTTTTTGAGTATTTTTGAGTTTAAATTATTTTATTTATCTCTGTTATCTCTATTTTTATCTCTAGCATTAAATTTAAATTTTTATAGATTTGTTTGGAAAAAAGAGAGAAAAGTAGCTTTATTTTCACCTGTAATTTTTCTATTGAGAAATATATTTTCAGTATTTGGTATATCTCATGGTATAATTGATTTCTTTTCCAAAAAGTAACATCTTAATATTTTACTTCATAAACAATATTTCCGTCGCACCCACCTGCTTGCAAACATTCTTGTAATCCAGGTCCATTTTCGAATATTTTTACAAAATGATCTGGGTTATTTTCTAGGAATTGAACAAATTCTACTGTATATTTTTCAGACATTGGTCTGTCACTCATGCTAAATTTCTGAATAAAAATATGTGTTACCCCATATAATTTTGTTTTGTTTAATGTGTAATTAACATCTGTACTTAATGCAATATCAACGATATTCCCAGTTACATTCCTCTGACAATTATAGACAGCTCTACTTGACCATACTGTCATTACAACTGAATCTTTTGGTGTATTTTCTTTTATCCAATCACATGCTTCGAAGTATGTTGGAGAAAATTGTTTTACTTGTAGCATAACATCTGTTTTTTGTTTTAGATTAAGAAAACTCATTACTATGACAAATATAAAAACTAATAGAGCAAATTGTTTCAGATATTTTTTAATAAACTTATAAATTTCTGCAAAGTATCTCCCAACAACAACTGATATTATTGGTACCCATGCTAATGTGTATCTAGCTGTATCTTCTGCTCTTCCAAATATACCTTGTGCCAATAGTGGAAGTAAACTCAAAAAAACTAAGAGAGTCAGAATATCAGTTTCATCTTTTTTTGTAAACATTAAAATCAAACCAGAAATAAAACCAAAGGTGACTAACCATATAGAACCATATGCAAAATTTAGATAATTCATTAAACCCATTCCAAGAACTCCAGCTTCTGAACCAACTTGTTCTGTTCTTTCTGTGAATTTTTTATCAGGTTCAATCCCCCCTACAATACAATCATCTTTTTCTATAAATGGGAATGGAAAACCACATATTGGAGTTTTATAATAGTATAAACTTCTTAAGAAAAATGTGCTTGGTATCAATAATAAAATCAGAACAAAAATAGAGTATTTTTTAATTAAAATTTGTAAATTTTTCTTTTTAAATAATTCATATAGAAACACCAAAATAACAAACACATAGGCTGCTATTCCTGGGAGTTTAGTCAAAAGAGAAAATGAACAAAATACTGCAGAAAGATAAAAATATTTTTTTTCATCTTTTTTGAGGGCTAATAACAATGTAAATACAAATAATGAAAAATAAAATGTAAGCATAACATCTGTATAAAGAAGGACAGAATATGTAACAAATGATGGAATACTTACTGATACTACACTTGCGATAAAACCTACTTCTTTGTTATAGAGTTGTTTAACTAAAAGATAAACAGATAATCCAGTGAAAAATGCAATGATTGGTGGTAACAGTTTCCCCAAAAATTCATGAAATCCAAATATTAAATAAAATCCAGCTTCTGTTAAATTCCAAAGTGGTGGTCTTCCAAAACCAGACTTTTCAATACCATTTCCATAGAATGGCATCCATGCAAAATAATCCCTTTCTTGTGCAAACCATTGGGCTGTTCTTGTGTGAAAGCCTTCATCACCAAAGTTGATAGGAGTTTTTATCGTGACTCTAGCTGTGAGAAATAACACTAGACCTAAAAAAACTATAAGAATTAATAATTCAGGTTTTTTAATTTCTATACTAATTTCCTTTTCAGCCAAATAACTACCTTTTTAATTTTATTATCAAATAAATAAAGATTATAAACTTTAATCTTTTTTAGATTTATAGGTAATATAGATGAAAGTATTATTACTAAACCCACCACACAAATTAAAAATAAGTAGAGATAGTCGTTGGCCTGAACATACAAAAAGTGGGACGTTGTATTTCCCTTTCTGGTTATCTTATGCAGCAGGAGTTCTTTTAGAAAATAATCATGAAGTTTTGTTGATAGATGCTATTGCAAAAGAATGGAATTTTAATGAAACAATTAAAGAAATCAAAATATTCAAACCATCACTTTTAGTAATGGAAACAACTACACCTACGATTTATAGCGATATAAGATTTTTAGATAGATTAAAAAGAAAATTACCAAAAATTAAGACAGTTCTTGTTGGTACTCATGTAAGTGCATTACCAGAAGAGACATTGAAACTTTCAAAATCAATTGATTTCATAGCCAGGCGAGAATATGATTATACAGTTTTAGATTTGGCGAATACGTTAGAAAAAAATGGAAATGTTACAAAAATAGATGGAATATCTTACAGAAAAGGAAAAAAAATATTTCACAATAAAGACAGAGAATTTATACAAGATTTAGACGAACTTCCATTTGTTTCAAAAATATATAAGAAATTTTTAAATATCAAAGATTATCGTTACTCTTTGGCTCAGCATCCTATGATACAAATATGGTCTTCAAGAGGTTGTCCAAACAGATGTACATTTTGTCAAATACCACAAGTTTTCATGAACAGAATATTTAGGGCAAGAAGTCCAGAAAATTTTGTTGACGAATTAGAATGGATAAAAAATAATTTATCTGAAATCAAGGAAGTGTTTATAGAAGATGATACTTTTACAATTGACAAAAAAAGAGTTAAAAAGATTTGTGAATTGATCAAGAAGAGAAAATTAAAATTAACATGGTCTACTAATGTCCGTGCAGATTTACCTTATAATCTTATGAAAAAAATGAAAGAAGCAGGGTGCCGTATGTTAATAGTTGGTTACGAATCAGGAAACCAAAAAATACTTAACAACATTAAAAAGGGAATAACACTAGAAATGGCAGAAAAATTTACAATGGATGCTAAAAAAGCTGATTTGAAGATATTTGGATGTTTTATGATTGGACTACCAGGTGATACAAAAAAAACTGTTGAAGAAACCTTTGAGTTTGCTAAAAAACTTAACCCTGACATGGCTTTTTTTCAACATGCTGTGCCTTTCCCAGGAACTGAACTTTACAATTGGGTCAAGGAAAATGGTTATTTAGTTGCAAAAGATTGGGATAACTGGTTAGATAAAAATGGTCAATTAGATTGTATTATTAGTTATCCTTGGTTGACTAATGAAGAAATCAGAAGACTAAAGGATAAATTTTCAATTAAATTCTACTTATCGCTTA
>JAFCCM010000097.1 GCA_017610225.1 Candidatus Aenigmatarchaeota archaeon
CGATGTAATTTTTAAAAATAGAGCATATGTAATATGGAATAATACATTTGATTCCTATATGACAACTTCTAATGTCAATACAGAATTAGGTTCTGTATTGACATTAGGAGAGACTGAAGTATTAGCAGGTATATCAATTTTAACCACATATGCGCAATCAACATTGTCTTTAGGTATTGTAGAGATTTTAGCGTCTACTATACCTTCAACTTCTGTTAGTAATAATATTGATTTACATATTGGTATTGTAGAACCTATTTCTTCTGGTGTTATTATAGAAACATCTGTTAATTCATTTATAACAATGGGAGTAGCAGAAGGAATTACATCAACAAGTAGTAGTAGTTTAGATATAACATCTGTTTTAACTTTAGGTATTATTGAACTTCTTGGTAGTTCTTCTTCTTTTATATCTGATATTAGTTCTAGTTTATCACTTGGTGTTATTGAACTTATGACATCTGATGTAAATGTTATTAGTAATGTTTCTAATGAACAATTAGTTATTGGTATTCCAGAATCTCTATTAAGCACATCTTTAATTGAAAGTGTAATCTCTGGATTTATAATATTAGGCGTTGAAGAAGTAGTATTTGCTGAAAGCAACATTAATTCAGATACATCTGCTGAATTAACATTAGGTATTATTGAACCTCTATCAGCAACAAGTTCTTCTACTTTAAATACTATTGGTTTAATATCTACTGGGATATCAGAATTATTAGCAGCTACATCTATTTCTATAAGTTTAGCAACAGAAATTACTATAGATTTTGGAGCGGATGAACCAATATCTTCAAGTAATCTTATAAATTCTAATGTGGAGTCTGAACTGGCAATAGGAAAAGTTGAATCCTTAACTTCAAATGTTGTTATCGTTTCTATTGTTGATAGTTTATTTACTCTTGGTATTGTTGAGATTCTTGGTTCCACCACACCTATTATATCTACAGTATATAATTTTGAACTTATAATAGGACAAACAGAACAATTATCTTCATCATGTTTAATTGAATCATCAGTTAGTGTATTCTTAATATTAGGTATAACTGAACCTTTATCCAGTTTATTATTAATTCAAAGTTTTATAAGAAGAGGTGGATCCTGGGGCGATCTTATAATAGGACACACTGAACTATTATCTCACACCTGTAATATATTATCAATTATTTCTCATACTACTCTTGATATTGGTGGAGGAATTGAAGAACTAGCTCATAGTTATAGTAACTATGATGCCCAGTCTAATATAGTGAGTGAATTAACCATTGGACATGTAGAGTTATTAGCTTCTGTAATAGCTACAACAAGTACTGCTTCTATTGCATCATTAGATCTCGGTGTTGATGAACCATTATCAGCTACAAATGATATTGAAACTGCTTCTAGTGGTTTTATATTAATGGGTACGACTGAACAATTATCCGCTTCTATTAGTACAGAAGTTTCTCAAAATTCATTATTAGCAATAGGTCAAATAGAATTATTATCAAATACTATATTTTCAATTTCTATTACCAACTCTGATATTCTTATAGGTAATAGTGAAATATTAACAACAACCAATTTAGTTCAATCTAATACATATGCAATTTTATTAACTGGTGCAGATGAGACTTTAAGTTCTACCTCAAATTCAACAACAACTTTAGTAGGTTTATTAATAGTTGGGGACATTGAAATTTTATCATCAGCTTCTATTTCTAATTCAGTTGGTGATGCTGAATTAACAATAGGAAAAGAAACAACAGTTGCAACAATATCTAATATACAAAGTGTTGCTGGTGCAATATTAACTCTTGGTGTTGCTGAAAGTTTAAGTGTTACATCTAATATCTATATTAATGTTGATTCAATAATAACATTAGGTTTGGATGAACCTTTAAATTCAACTTCATTAGTTCAATCTAATGTTGTATTAGTCTTAACTACTGGTTTATCTGAAGAATTAACTAGTTCTATAGATATTGTTAGTAATACATTATCAGAGTTAACACTTGGTATTAATGAAGTTTTATTATCTACCTCAACTGTCGTTAGTACTGCTTCAAGTGGATTATTAGTTACTGGTGTATTAGAAATATTAGCTTCATCTTCATTTAGTATATCTATAGCAGAAGCGGAACTTATTCTTGGCATAGTTGAACTATTATCATCTACTATTGATATTGAATCTAGTTTGAGCGGATTTATTATTTTAGGTAGTGTTGAATTAATAAGTAGTGATATATCTATTATCAGTTTTATTAGAAAAGGTGGACAATATAGTGAATTAACACTTGGTATTAATGAAGTATTAGAGTATACTTCTCCAATACAAACTAATGTTTCATTTTCTGATTTAAAACTTGGTGTAATTGAACTATTAGAATCAACTTATTATTTTTTAGGAAGTTCCACTGCCAGCGGTTTATTAACAACAGGTAAAATTGAAATTCTAGGATCTTCAGCTATAACACAATCAGTAACTGCTTCTGAATTAACCTTAGGTATTGATGAATCTTTATCTGGAACTGTTAACGCTACTATAGAAGGTGGAACAATAACTGGTATATTAACATTAGGTATAGATGAAGATTTATCAACAAATATAGGAATAGTGACTTCAGTAGGCGCTGATTTTATAATTGGTGTATTTGAATTACTAGCTTCTACAGTTATATTAACATCTGATGTAACACTTGATATGATTCTTGGTCAAGATGAACCTTTATCAACAGGAGATGTAGTTGTTAGTAAGGTTGATACATTTTTAACTCTTGGCGTTGCTGCTCAATTAGATTCTACAATTAATATAACTACTTCTATACTAACTGATGTATACTTAGGCGTTGTTGAACCTTTATCAATTCCTGTTAATATTTCTACTGATACCAGTTTTCCTAATTTGGAAATTGGTATAAATGAAATACTAACATCTTCAATTTATATACAATCTAATCTCACCGCTATATTAGGATTAGGAATATTAGAAGTTATTGCTGCATCATCTATTACTCAATCTAATTTACCTGGTGAATTAATATTAGGTATTGATGAACCATTAAAAGCATCATACCTAATTCAATCAATTGTTAATGCTGAAATTTCAATGGGTGTTGATAATCCATTATCATCTACTATTAATGTTGTATCTAATACAGTATCATTATTATTAGTTGGTAAGTTAGAAATATTAGCCACATCTAACTTCAATATTTCAGTTACAGATGCTGAAATTACTTTAGGTGCTGATGAACCATTATCTCACACAAGTCTAATACAATCATCTTCAGATGCAAATATCACAATGGGAATTGAAAATCCTGTATCATCTTCACAAACAATTATAAGTACTGTTGATGATTCTAACTTAGTCCTTGGTATTAGTGAGTTATTAGCATCAACAACCTTTTCAATTTCAATTACAGGTGCCACAATAGTTTTCGGTCAAGATGAACCATTATCAAGCTCAATTTTAGTTCAAAATCATGTTCCATTAACTTCTATAGTTATTGGAGTTGAAGAATTATTAGCATCAACTGTTGTGTCGACAGTGAATTTTCCTCTTTGTGAATTAGAACTTGGTAGTGCTGAATCACTAAGTTCAACTACTGTTGTTCAAGCACATGTTGAAGATATATTAGACCTTGGTATATATGAAGAATTATCTGCTAGTATTACATTTACTCACTTAGTTGAAAATACTATAGAACTAGTTATTGGTGGGCCTGTTGTTATAGATACATCAATAAATATTGAATCTTTTGCAGCTGCAACATGGTTATATGTACCAGGCATATTAGAAATATTAAACTCTACTATTTTAGTTCAATCTAATGTTCATGATACATTGATGAAAAGAGATACTGAGATTCTTACAGGATCTTCTTTAGTAATTAGTGATATTGAGGTTGAGTTTAGTACTGGTGTTATTGAAATAGTGGCATCAACTAATTTTTCTATTTCAATTGCTGGCGGTGAACTTATTCTTGGTATAGCTGATATTCTTGAATCTACTACTTTAATTAATAGTAATGTATATACATCCGACATAATAATTGGAGTTGATGAATCATTACAATATAGTACATGTAATATATCTATAAAAGTTGATAGTTCAGAGTTATTATTAGGATTAATAGAACTAATATCAAGTACAGTATTTTCTATATCTGTAACTAATGTAGAATTAACAATTGGTATAGTAGAAGTTTTAACATCAACAATTGATATAGAATCTAAAACATTAGGTTTTCTACAAATTCCAGGAGAGTTAGAACTTTTATCTGGAGATGTTGATTTTGTATCGTTTATTGATGCAAATGTATTAAATGTCAGTGTAGTATCTATGACTGGTACTGCAATTATAGTTTCATCAACTGATGCTAATATTCTATTTGGAAATTCTGAAAGTTTATCTTCTATTATTCATATTCAATTGCATGTTGAACCACCATTACTAGTTGGTATAACTGAAATTCTTGCATCAACAATTGTCGTTACTAGTTTAGTTAGTGATATTGTTATTAATACATTTGAAATTTTAGTATCTACTGCTATTGTTGAGTCTTATGTTAAATCAGCATCTATTACAACAGGAGCAGAATCAGAAGATTTAACATCATCTATAAATATTGTTTCTTTGATTAATAATTCTCAACTAATAATAGGAGATATTAGCGATTTAACTGCTACTTCTTATATAACTACAGAAGCTGATACTACTATGATATACTTTGGTATTGATGAATTATTATCTTCTACTATAAATATTATTTCTAATGCAACTGAATCTGAATTAGTTGTAGGTTTAATAGAACTATTATCAACTGTAGAAGCTATTCAGTCAATAGTTAATGATCCATATTTAATCGCTCCTATTATATATACTGTAAGTACAGCTAATGCAAATTTAGACATAGAAGCTAATTTAGAAATTTTATTAGTATTATCATCAACTTCAATAGTAGAATCAGTTGTTTCTGGTAATATAGTACCAGGTGTAATTGAATTAATTAGTAGTGTTACTATAGTTATAGTTAATACACTATCTGAGTTAAATATTGGAATTGAAGAAACATTATCATCGGCTATTGCTATTAATTCAAATGTTAGTGAAGTTAGTGAAGTTAGTGAATTAGTATTAGGTTTCTATACTGGTGTAGTAAATGTAGTAACAAATGTTGTATCTGAATTAACTATTGGTATTATTGAAGAGTTATCTTCTATAAATAATATTATATCTAATGTTAATAACATTGAATTAGATTTAGGTTGGTTAACGCCTATTTCTTCAACTATTAATATTATATCTAATGTAACTGCCATTGATCTTGTTGAAGTTGTATCAAGTTCTATTAATATTAAATCAGTTGTTACAGATGCTCATTTAGCATTGAGCGCAGAAACAGGGTTATCAGGTATTTCTATAATTCAATCTAATGTTGCTAATGTTATAACTATTGGTATTATAACACAATTATCATCAATTATTAATATTACATCATACGTAGTTAATACATTCTTTATTAATTCTAATTTTGTTGGTGTTAGTTTTATTGAAACTGAAATTTGGGGAACTCTAACGTTAGGTGCTGCTGAACATCTTGAAAGTGGTACTGTAAATATACAATCATTAGTAAATAATGATGGTTTAATAATTGGTGTTAAAGATTTAAATGTAGATTATGGAATAGAATCAAATACTAATGCTAAATTAGATGTTAGATATACAATTAGTGGTTCTATAATTTCTCAATCATTGGTAGATGTTGAATTATCAGTTGGTATTGTTACAGCTCTAACATATTCATCTATTATTACTACTAATGCTAGCGCCGATTTAGAATTTGGAGTTATTACTGATTTAACTGCATATTTATTTATTGAATCTTATGCTGATGGTTTTATATATACTGGTTTTGAATATGGAATAAGATCAGATGTTCATGCTCAAAATATTGTTAGTGATGCTGAATTATTTATTGGGGACGCTTCTCAACTGCAATCTCAAATTCATGTTCAATCATTAATCATAACACCATACTTAGGAAAAGGTATTAGTGAAGAACTATCAGCATCTATTGGTATTGTAGCAGTTTATAGCCCATTAGATATTATACTTGGTGCAGCAGATTTATTATCAAGTACTATATTCTCAATCTCTATTACTGATGCTGTTATAGGTATTGGTATTGATACAGAGCTTGGAGTAACAAATGCTATAGAATCATCTTCAAGTGGTCATATACTAATAGGAACCACTGAGATACTATCTTCAACAGGTCTAATTACCTCTAATATTGGTTTAAACAATGAATTGTATATAAGTATTGCTCTTGATGGTTCTATAGCAAATACCTCATATATACCTGTTTCTGATATAGTAATTGGTTCACAAGAATCTCTATCTGCAAATATTGGTATTGGTTCGTCTGCTAATGCTGAATACATTGTTGGCACCCATGAACCTTTATTAGGAAGTGTTTCATTTGATACTAATGCAAGTTGTAGTTTAGATATTGGTTATGCAGAACATTTATCAGGTTCAGTTATATTTAGTATTAATATTTATGATTTAGATTTTATTGGAATTGTTGAAGAATTATCTAGTTCTATTAATGCTCAATCAAGAATTGATACATTCTTGAACTTAGGTGTTACTAACCAATTAGCAAGTTCAGTTAATATTGTTCAAACTACTACATCATCTGATTTAATTATTGGTTTAGTAGAGGTATTATCTGCTGCAACTGCTCCTTGGGTTGAGTCTAATTCAGATACATTATGGTTAGAAATTAAACATTATTCCTCTATTATAGTTCAATCTATTATACCAGATGCTTTTATAACAATGGGACATCTTGATAACTCATTATCAAGTTCAGTTGTTATTGGAACTGTATGTACTATTGATCCAATGTACTTAGGTGAAAGTGAAATCTTATCTGCTGGTTCATTAACTCAAGTTGTTGTTGCTACAGAATTAACACTTGGAGTTGTTAATGAAACATTATCAGCTGGTATTAATTTAACTACTGTAGTTAGTACTGATACTGAATTAAATGTTAATACTATTGATAAGTATAATAGAAGAATTACTGCTGATTTACAATATTGGTACGATCATTTTGTAGTTAATCATAAATCATTAAATAAACACCAACTACCATTTCCAGCACAGAATTTAATGTATGAACAATCATTTATAGAATTATTATTTAATGATGAATATGATAAAACAAGTTATAGATATATGTATAGAGAAATATTAGATAAACAATCTTGGCCAGATGCTATCAGAACAAGAATGATGTTAGATCCAGAAACTGCTCATTATTATATAGCAGATGGAGATAATCCAGAAGAATATAATTTAAATATTTATAATATTCAATCACACGATATAGTTATGATGGATAGATTATTAGTATTTAGATTAGAACCTCAAAATGCAACATTAGTTGGAATTGAATATGATAATCTGAATACATCCTTGGCTAAAATGATTTATATATATTTAGAAATGAAATTAACAGGAGATTATTCTAAATATAATAACTCAGCAATTTTTACAACAAGAGTTAATTCATTAGAAACATGTTATGAGACGTATCTTACTCAGAACATCTTTGAACATGTATCAAATAAAGGAACATAATATAAAATAGAGATAACTATTTAAAGGAGTTTGATAGTGTTTAAAATTGATGATCTTTGGAGAATAATGAAGTATTTAAAGGATGGGACTACAGATCCTAATCTTAGTGAATTAACTACCATTTTAGCGACATCAGAAAAAGAATTAGTAAATAAATATTTTGAACAAATTATAGATCAACAAACTTTTGATTCTGATGATATGAACCGTTTAAAAAATATGATTATAGATTGGTATTCTTCTCATAGAACAATCGCAACTACCCAAAGATATTCATCAGATGTTCATCAAATTACAGATCATAAACTAAGTGAACTTTTTACAAGTTTTGGTTTTTCATATGGATTAAATTTAGTTCCTTTAACTACAAAAGCAAATTTTTTTTTAGATTTAGTAAATTTTTATAAGAAAAAAGGTACACCAGAAACATTAGTAGATGTATTAGATTATTATGGTTTTTCAGATACTGATTTAATTGAATATTGGTTGCAGAAAGATGAATATGGAAATCTTGTTTTTAGAGGTGAATCAGTAAGAC
>JAFCCM010000098.1 GCA_017610225.1 Candidatus Aenigmatarchaeota archaeon
AATGATATTCCTCGTATCTTAGGATTAGTTACTATCTCATCTCCAACAGTCGATCCTGGTCCTGTGACTAAATTAATAACACCGTCTGGTATACCAGCTTGTTCAAGAATCTTAACAAATTCTATCGCGCACAAAGGAGTGTCAGATGCTGGTTTGAACACAACAGTATTACCACAAATTAATGCAGGCATGATTTTCCATGAAGGAATCGCTACAGGAAAATTCCAAGGACTAATTAATCCAACAACACCTATCGGTCTTCTCATAGTCATACAGAATTTATCTGGAAGCTCAGATGGAGTTGTATATCCAAACAAACGTCTACCCTCTCCAGCCATATATGCAGTTATATCAATTGCTTCCTGAACATCACCCAATCCCTCTGGTAAAACTTTTCCCATTTCTTTTGTTACTAATTCTCCTAATCGTTGCTTGTTTTGTTTAAGTAATTGATAAACCTTAAGTAGAATCTCTCCTCTTTTTGGTGCTGGGTATCTGGACCATTTTTCGAATGCATCTTGAGCAGCATCTATTGCTGATTTAACATCTTCTCGATTTCCTTTTTGAAAACTCCCCAAAGATTGTTCCGTCGCAGGGTTAATACTTTCAAATGTTTTCCCAGAATTAGAATTTACCCATTCCCCGTTGATTAGGATTTCGTGAATACTCATACTATCACTAATAATTAATTATACAGTCTCACTAATTAACTTTTTCTTATCCTTTCCAGCTAGTTCAAATTCTTCAGTAAACCAAATACAATCAACGGGACAAACATCAACACATAATCCACAACGAATACATTTACCAATATCTATCTCATCAATCGGGTGAACAATCTTCTGATGTTCTACTCCTTTTACCATAAACTTACTTTTTTTCCATGTCAACTTAATAGCATTAGCAGGACAATACATTCTGCATAAAGCACATCCTATACATTTAGATTTATCAAAAGTTATTTTTCCTCTGAATCTTTCATAGGGTTTAATTTTTTTATGAGGATACTTTTTAGTCGAAGGCTTCTTTAGTAAATTTTTTAATGCTTCTTTTTTTATTCCCATTTACCACACCAATACATATAATCTAATAAACTCTATTACAGACAATATCAAAACCATAAGCAAAATATTGAATGTCTGATCCATCCTATACCTAGCAGTAGTTACTTGGCTAAATAACAAAATGAAAAATATCAAAATCGAAAATAAAACGAAAGATAAAATTCCAACTGGATTAAATAAAAACTTAGTTAACATAACAACAAAAAATAATAATTTCAGTTGTCTTGACATTTCTATAAATCCTAATCCTTTCCCGCTATATTCTGTTTCCACACTTCCCATTATCTCAGGTTCTGCCTCAGCCGTATCAAATGGAGTTATCCTAGTCTCAACTAAAGCAACAACAATCATACACAAACTTGCTAAAGGCAACTTCAGAATCATCCAGCTCTCATTCAACTGACTCAAAGACAAAACATCAGAATAAACAATAAAACTAAATAATGAAATTGTCAATGCAACTTCATAACAAATCATCAATAACATATCCCTCATAGAACCGAAAACACCAAAAGGTGAATTAGAAACTAATCCAAGGAGAATATACAAAGCACTACTTAAAACAACCATATAAATGAACATAATGAAATCAAATTGAAAACTAACTATTCCTGAAATAAATAAAAACAAAGCATAAGTCGAAATAAAATAAAGAACTGGTATCACTCTAAAAAATATACTTTTGTATCCCCTGGAATCACTTTTCTTTTTACCAAATAATTTAATAATATCATAGAATGGTTGGATTATTGGTGGACCTACCCTATTTTGCATCCTTGCAAGTAATTTCCTGAATATACCATCGACTATCAAAGCCAAAGGTATTACTGCTAACATTCTAATGATGTTGACCGCAATATTTGTGGAGAAATGTATGTTCATCTACAACCTCTCTTTTTTTATCTTTAACAACAATTACTCTTTCCATACATGAAAAACATGGATCCAATGAATGAAGTATAACAGGAACATCACCAATAGGTCTATTCTCAAGAAGAACTGGAAGAATGTTTATTAACGCGAAGGTTGGAGTTCTGATTTTTATCCTATCTATTACATTATCCTTCACAATAGTAAAATAAAAATTTTCTCCCCTTGGGGCTTCTACTTGTGCTGTTGCCATTCCTTCTTTGATAAAAGTCAGATGTGCTTTAGGTATTTCTCCTTTAGGCAAATTTTTCATGAGTTGTCTGATAATTTTAATTGATTCTAGAACTTCCATTAATCTAACAGTTAATCTTGCATAAGCATCTCCCTTTCTGTTAACCATGACATCAAAATCTAAATATGGATAAGCATCGTATGGATGTTTGCTTCTGATATCATTATTAAATCCCGAAGCTCTGGCAGCAGGACCAACAAGACAATATCTTTTTGCTTGCTGTTTTGTAATTATCCCAACATCCACTAATCTTTTCTTTGTAACTTTATCCGTTTTGACAATATCCAAATATTCAGTGAATCGTTTCTTAAATATTTTCATTTTTTCAAGAATGAATTTTATATCTTGTTCCCGTAAATCATACTTTACAGTTTTTGGTTTATTGATTGCATGATGAACTCTCCCACCAGTGACTCTTTCAAATACTTCAAGAATATGTTCACGATCTCTTAATAAATATTGAAACATTGTCTCAAATCCAAATTCATGAAACATAAATCCCATCCACAAAGTATGAGATTGTATCCTCTCAAGTTCTGTTATTAGTGTCCGGATAAATTTAACTCTTTTAGGTGAATCATAATTTATCATTTTTTCAATACTATGAACAAAACCATTACTATGTGAAAAAGAACATATGCCACAAATTCTCTGAGTTATATATAAAGCCTGCTCTATTTTCTTGCCTTCTAATAATTGTTCTATTCCTTTGTGAACATAACCTAATTGAAGTTTAGCTTCTCGGATGATGTTCCCTTCTAGATTTAATTTTATACAAGTAGGTTCTTTTATTGATGGATTAATCGGGCCTATAGGTAATGAAAAATCATGCATGTTTGTGTTCCTCCTTTTTTAATAATGGTGGTTTTCCTTTGAAGTCTTCAGGTAAAAATAACTTCTCATCTAGTCGTGGATTGCCTTCAAATTCTATTCCAAAAAAATCATGAGTTTCTCTTTCATATAATTCAGCAGAAGGAAAATCAAAAATTATTGTTGGTATTTTTGGATTATTTTTTGGCAGAATAAATTTTAAATTTTCTACTTTATCCTCATCATCAAAATGATAATATATTACAATATTATTCCCCCGATCTACTCCAGATATGGCTATCAGTCTTCTATTTTTCCTTTCTTCAATTTCTTTTTTGAAATCCTTAACCTTTAACTCTTTTACTTTTATTTAACTCACCCAATAATTTTACTATACCATGCATTATTGCTTCAGGTCTTGGGGGACAACCAGGAATATACATGTCAACTGGTATTACCTCATCAACTCTTTGTTTGACGTTATAACTATCTTTGAAAACACATCCAGATATTGCACAATTACCAACTGCTATTACCTTCTTGGTTTTCGGTATTTGATCATATACTCTTTCCAATATGTGTTTAGTCTTTTCATTCGTTGGACCTGTGACTAATAATATATCAGCATGTCTTGCACTTGGTTTTAATACTATACCAAATCTTTCAACATCATATTTAGGAGTAATTAAAGGTAGACATTCGATCGCACATCCGTTACAGCCACCAGTATTGCATATAGATATCCATGGAGATTTTTTTATCATCGTCAAACCAATACCACCACCAGTAAAAACAATATCGCTAACACAAGATACAATAATCTTTTACTAAAAAACGTATCAAAATCTTTTGGCATAAGTTCTGTTTGTTTGTATTCTTGTCCGCCAATATATGTTGTTTTTTTCTTTCTCATTTTTTACACCAGACTGAGTATAAGATATTGTAACTTTGGAAATAAACCTAATATTATACAAATGATTACCAACACAACACTAATTACATTCAATAACCAAGGACTTTTTTCTCTGACTTTACTTTCACTCACTGACAAAACATAAACTATTTTGAAATACATGACGAACAATAACAAAGCCAAGAATATTCCAAAAATTGTAATGACTGGAGAAATCAAAAATGCTTTCTGAAATAATAACCATTCACTAATAAAGATATTTAGTCCTGGAAGCCCTGCAAGAGATAATGCAGCTATACTTGCACAAACTGCTATCAAAGGATTTCTGTAATTAGATCCTCTGAGTTGAGTGATTTTTGTTCTTCTGTTATCTTTTGATAAAATTCCTATAGTCAAGAAAAGCAAAGAACCAGCAAAAGTGTAATTGAAAATTTGAATTGTACCTAATTGCATGATCTTTCCACCAACACTTGCGACAGTTAAATCTAGAAACACAAATAGAGTTTGAATAAAACTTGAAATGATTAGATATTTCTCAATGTCATCCTCAAATATTCCTTGAATAGCAAGATAACACATTAAAACTAGAGTAGCAACAATTACAATTACTGCATGAGATAACATGTTATATAAGAAAAAATTGAGAAGAAAGAAAGCAAAAACAATTGAACCTATCATTGAGAAAGTTACTAGTTGTGTGTAAGAAGTTCGTTTAGCAAAAAGTAAAGAATATATTAGAAGTGTTATTGACAGTGCAGATGCATACCATTCTTGTCTCATGATGAATAAAAAAGATATCAAAATCAACAAAACGAATATTCCATCCCAAGATTTGTTGTAATAACAGTAAGCAAACATAACAAAAGTAAATATTAACAATAATCCAGTGAAAAACGATATTATCATCTAATCAAATCTAATTTAAATCTTCCTCAACTTATAATTTACTAAGACCTCAAATCCGATGAAGACTGACAGGCGATCTGATACAAGATGAAGAATCCTTTAAGTTCA
>JAFCCM010000099.1 GCA_017610225.1 Candidatus Aenigmatarchaeota archaeon
TTAGAACAAAATCTATTCAATTCCCAGATTCCTTCCTTTGATTTACTTCCTTTACTTATGTTTCCTTTTCCGAAAGTCATAACTGAAACTAATTCATTTTCATAAAATGCTCCAAGTTTTACTTTGGATGCATCTTTTCCTTGAATATGGAATTTTTCGAGAAATTCATTTTTAACTTTTGGTTCAATTTCTTTGATTTCACATTTTCTTGCATGAATTCTTTTAACGTCATTATTAATATTTAATATTTGTTTTAATCGTGATTTGACAATGTTTTTTTGAAGAATCCATTCGTCTTCAAATATATGAATTAACTGAATTCCTTTTTCATTACATAGATTAGTTTTTTGAAGATGATTATTTTCTGGATCAGATGACATTAATTCTGAATGCCAATATAATCCATTATATTCAATTGCAATTTTTAATGAAGGAATGTATATATCTAATTCTAAAAATCTATTACTTCTTGGATTAACAATAATATTCCTGTAATTGAGTTTAACTTTATCTTTTCCAATTAAATCACAAATAAAATTATAAATCTTATTTTCATCAATTGAAAATCCTTTATATGTACTTGGGTAACATTTTGGACATAAATATCCTTGTTTAATAGTTTTCCAATATTGTTTAAACTCATGATTGCATTTTTTACATCTCCAATTATGTTCATAAATATCGTTTATGTATTTTTCATCAAGAAGTTCTAAATTTAAATGATCAAGATATTTATCTAATTTTTTTACAAATTTAATTCTATGTTTTTCTTTAATTTTTTTTATAACATTATTTGATTTGCTGGGATTATCAACTCCATAATTTTTCATGGAAGTTTGTCTTTTCTTTTCTTTAAATTTATTCACTTTACTTACATTATCATTATTGTAAATATTTAAACAAGTTTGTTTAAACTTTTCTTTATTTTTATTTGCTTTCATTGGATGTGTTACACCATAATGTTTTAAACAAGTTTGTTTTTTCTTTTCTTTGATAATATTTGATTTGCTGGGATTATCAACTCCATAATTTTTTAAACAAGTTTGTTTAATTTTTTCTTTAACTATATTAGCTTTATTTGCATTATCAACTCCGTAATTTTTTAAACAAGTTTGTTTTTTCTTTTCTTTGATAATATTTAATTTGCTGGGATTATCAACTCCATAATTTTTTAAACAAGTTTGTTTAATTTTTTCTTTATTTTTATTTAATTTCATTGGGTGTGTTACACCATAATTTTTTAAACAAGTTTGTTTAATTTTTTCTTTAACTATATTAGCTTTATTTGCATTATCAACTCCGTAATTTTTTAAACAAGTTTGTTTAATTCTTTCTTGAGTTTTTTTGTTATTTTGAGCACATAAAATAGAACAATGATTTTGAAATCCGACATAAAAAGAAATAAATTTCGTATATTTTTTACAAGAATCAATTTTATTATACATTTTACAAATATTTTCATTTTTGTCTTTCATTAAATATTTTTTGTAATAATCTTCTAAAATAACATTATGAATTTTTATATGTTTAGTTAATTCTTTTATTTTTTTAAATTTCTTTTGACATATTTCACATAAAAATTCCATTCTTAATTTTCCCTTTAGTTTAAATTTTTTGATTTAATAATTTTCTTTTTTCATTAGCATCAGAAAATAATTTTACCATATCTTTCAAATTATTACTAAAACTAATAGGAAGATATCTTTTTGTTGATTCATCCAAAATACAAATTTTCATTTGTTTTGGGGATAATTCTCCTAAACCTTTAAATCTGCTTATTGTTCTATTATCTTTTACAGCCTGATCCAATTCTTTTTTATTCCATAATGGAATAAAAACATTCTTTTCATTAATAGCATGTAATGGAGTTTGTGCAATAAAATAATGATTATTTTTTATAATTTCTGGAACTAAAACTGCAAAAACCATAGTTAAAAGTGAAGCTATATGGTATCCATCTATATCAGCGTCAGTCGTACAAATAATTTTATTATATCTCAATTTATTTATATCAAAATCAGGTCCAACCCCAGTACCTAAAGCTTTTATTAATTCTGCAACTTCTTTATTTTTTAAAATATCTTTCATAGTTGAAATATTTGGAATTTTTCCTTTTAGTGGAAAAATTGCATGAATTTTAGGATTTCTACATTGAATGATTGACCCTCCAGCTGAATCACCTTCCACTATAAATAATTTTCCATTACGACTTGTACAATCTCGTAATTTAGTAAATTTTGTTGATACTCTTTTTCCTGTGGATATTGTTTTTAATTTTTTTGAATCTAATCTTTTTCGATATAAATCAAAAGTTTCTAATTGTACTTTTAATTCATTTTCATTTTTTATATAATAATGTTCAAGTTGATTTCTTAAGTTTTTAATAAAGATATCAAAATCAGATTTTCTATTAGTTAATCTTTCTTTTGTTTGACTTGAAAATTTAGGTTGTATTAAATTTAACATTAAATAACATCTTAATCCACATAAACTATCATTAAATTGAAATTTATATCCATATTTTTTAGCTTTTGATATATAAAAATCTCTTATCATATCATAAAAAACATTAACATGAGTTCCACCATTATCAACAGGTAATAAATTAATAGATGAAATAATTTTTGGTGTAATTGTATCATTTGTCGAATATGTCATTAAAATATTAAATAATTCTGGTGATTTAGAAGAATTAAGTTTAATAATATTTCCAAACTTTCCCGTCTTTAGACATTGATTTTTAAAATGTTCTTCTAATGATAAATTAAAAATTTCTCTTCTATTATCAATATTTAAAACAAAATTATTTTCTCCTTGTAATTCAGCCGAAGCTGTAGTTAATCTTTTTCTTAAACGATTAAGATCAGGATCTAATTTTTCAAATATTTCTTTATCTGGTTTAAATTCTATTTTCGTTGAAAAAGGATAATCTCCAACAAAAGTTTCTATTTTTTTACTTTTTAATTTACTTTTTACAAATTTAAAAATTCCATGTTTTTTATTTCGATAAATCTCAACTGTATACCATTCACTCAAAGCATTAATAGCAACCAGTCCAATTCCATGCATACCTGCGACTATTCTGTATGCAGTTTTCTTATCTTGGAATTTTGCTCCTGAATGTAATTTTGTTGAAACAATAATTGGAATATCATTAGACATAGGAAGACCTCTTCCATTATCTAAAATACTATAAACTTTTTTTTCTGTATTAATATTAATTGCTATTATTGAAGCATTTCCTCCTAAAATCTCATCTATAGCATTATCAATTCCTTCTTCAATAAGATGAGTGGGTGTATCTGTAGTCCCAATATACATAGATGCATTAATACGAATAGTTGAAATATCATCTAATACTCTTATGTCTTTTGAAGTATAACTTTGAGTCATCTCATGCTCCCGTTTTTATTATTTGTTATTTTTTCTTTCATTATTTCTTTTCCTTCATTTAACATTTGTATAAAATTATCAAAATGTTCTCCTTCTCTTAAAATAAAATCTTCATTCATTTCAAGATACCCTGTGAAGAAAAGTCTTAACGATTTTTTAAACCTATACCAATATTGATTTAAAAAATAAAATATTGTATTTTCTATAAAAAATCTTATATTTTCTTTTTTCCATCCATCTTTTTTAATTTTCTTTTGGAATTTTTCAAACCATAAAATATCTTGATTTTTCCAAAAATAAAATTTTACATCTTTATAAAAAGTTAAAATAATTAAATCTGAATCCTTTTCAATTTCAAAATCTATCCAAACACTATGTTCATTATCTCCACAATCACAATCACACTTATAAGTTATACTTTTATTATATTCACTTAATAAAGAAACACCTTTTTTAAATTGACTATTTATTTTATTTTTCATGTTTTACCTTTTTTTATATATTTTCTAATTTCTGGACGATCTTTAATATTTTTACAATAATAATAAGCATAACAAGAATCACTAATAAATTTTCTCATCTCTGGCCGATCTTTAATATCTCGACAATACAAATAAGCCCACCTAGAATTAGTAATATTCTTTCTCATCTCTGGACGATCTTTAATATTTTTACAATACAAACAAGCCCATCTAGAATTAGTAATTAAACTCCAATATTCTTCTTTATCTTCTTCAAAACAAAGATTATACATTATTTTTGACATTTCTTTTGGATTTATCCACATGATTTAATCCTTTATAAATTTTCTCATCTCAGGTCGATCTTTAATATCCAGACAATAATAATAAGCATTATTTGATTTAGTAATATGTTTTCTAATTTCTGGTCGGTCTTTTATATCTCGACAATACAAATAAGCATAATCTGATCCAGTAATATATTTTCTAATCTCCGGTCTATCTTTAACATTCTTACAATAATAATAAGCATCTATTGATCCAGTAATATATTTTCTAATTTCTGGACGATCTTTAATATTTTTACAATACAAATAAGCATAATCTGATTCAGTAATAAAATTTCTTATCTCAGGTCGATCTTTAACATCTTTACAATACCAATAAGCCCACCTAGATTCAGTAATATTCTTTCTTATTTCTGGACGATCTTTAATATTTGTACAATACAAATAAGCATAATAAGATTTAGTAATTAAACTCCAATATTCTTCTTTATCTTCTTCAAAACAAAGATTATACATTATTTTTGACATTTCTTTTGGATTTATCCACATGATTTAATCCTTTATAAATTTTCTAATTTCTGGTCGATCTTTAATATTTTTACAATAATAATAAGCATAATCTGATTTAGTAATATGTTTTCTAATTTCTGGACGATCTTTAATATTTTGACAATAATAATAAGCATCTATTGATCCAGTAATTAAACTCCAATATTCTTCTTTATCTTCTTCAAGACAAAGATTATACATTATCTCCGACATTTCTTTTGGATTTATCCACATGATTTAATCCTTAAAAATTTTATCTC
>JAFCCM010000100.1 GCA_017610225.1 Candidatus Aenigmatarchaeota archaeon
CAATGAAACATACAATCAATACTACTGCAGCAATCTTCTTCACGTTTTCACCTCCTTTCACTTTGTAAGTTTATAATTGAGATCACCGAAACGCATTATCGGATAATCATCAATTGCCATTAACTCCACCCCATATTGAATCTTCCCGCGATCTTCTTTTCGGAATGGAAGGTTAATTGTAAATTGTCTATAAGGTAAGTTACTAACTCCAATAATTTTTCTAGTGAATTTAGTGCTCCTTTTATACTTCCTTATAAACGTAACACGTTCAACTAACTGGTATTTTATTTGTTGGGGATTTTTGACCTCAATCGTTAAGGTCACATGTGAATATTTCTTTCTTGAAAATTTATAATCCTTAGTATAAGGAATGAAGGTTGGTTGTTGAATTGTTGACCCATCTAAATCTTTTGTCGATTTAAATGTTGCCCAATATGAAACGGTTTGAATTTGATTGGATGTACTCATTAACATGTAATGAGGTCTTGGTATTGATCGTCCTGTTGGGTCGATCAAATTTACTCTTGGCCCTGCACATCCAATACATAGTAAGATGAGAAATAATAGTAGATCTTGTTTTTTCATAGTTCATCCTTTCTATATATTTTTAGTGAAAAAATAAATTTCAATACATCTCTTTCAATAATTTATATATATAGATAGGATAAATATAACTGATGTTTATTTAATTTTGATATGAAAATAATTCGTTGAGTGTGATTGATGATTTAATGCTTTTACTTCTATTGTTTGTTGATGTGATTATTTGTAAATTTTTATAATTTGCAATATAATTTGGAGGGATGTCATTAATAAAACCATCATAAATAGAAAATTTATGATCTAAATCATAACCATATTTTTTCCCACGTAATTCTAAATTTGGTATTTTGGTATAATGATGTTTTAAAATTCTATATGTTTCTCTATGAACCAATGCTGAATATCTTTTAAACTCTTGAAATTTATCAGGGTCAACTTTTCTATTAAAATCTTCACATTTCATTTTACAAGAATCGGAACAATAAAAATAACTATTTCCCCTTACTTTATAACTCCGATCAAATCTTCTTAATCTTTCATATAATTGTTTTCTTTCTGGTATAAAATATTTATTACAATATTTACATTTTACTTTAATTTGATCATTTTCAAATTTTGGATGTTCTTCCTTGATAAATGTTGGATATTTTTCTTCATAGTCTTCTATTGTATATATACTATTATTGCTCATTTGATCAATTGTTTCTTTGCTATACATACCTATTTTGTTTTTATTCCATGGAGATTTTCCTTTATTTAGTTTACCAAAAATTATTCCTCGTTGTTCTTTTAAAATTTTAGCTTGTTCTTCCCCATATATTTCTTCATATGTTTTACCTTTAGTAGAATGAGGTTGCCTCATTTGATGTAATGTTTCTTCTGAGTATATATTAGTTTTGCCTTTATTCCATGGAACTTTTCTATACATAGGATTATCTTTTCCCGAAAATTTTTTTCTGCGATTCGGACATTTTGAAAAATGATCTTCGCAGCACCATTTTTTAGTAGTGGGAAAATAATATTTGCCTTCTTTTCCGCAACCATATTCACATAACATTATTTAATTACAAACCTCCTTACCATTGAAATTAATACTCCTTTATCAAAAAAGTATCCTGGACAATCTGTTTCGTCATTGCTAACTTCAGAATGAAGTTTAATTTTAGATGGAGATAAATGAAACATTTTTAACATTGGATTTATTAACCTGTAAGCAAGTACCTCATATAGTCTTTTTTCAGGAATCTTTAGGTTATACGAGCCTAAAATGGCAACGTGAATTGATCTGTTATTAATATCATTGCTTATTGAATCCCACTCACAAAGATATGGAAATGGACGTGTGACAACTACATGATAATCTTCTTTAATCTTTTCAACCACATAGTGATAATTTATATCACCTGTTTTTTGTTCAAGCACACCCTTATATAATTCTGGTATTTGAAATTTTGCATTATCAATTCTGGCTGCTTCCTGTGGATATAACTCAGCGGTGTGATGCAAAATTATCCATTTAACAGTTTGTCGTCTTACTTTTAATAAAGAAGGACGTAATTGTATTTTCATGATAAAATAAACTCCATTAATCAGTTATGTGTGTTGGGTTGCCTGCAGTTATTTTTCCTACTAAACAAATGGCGTCAGTCTCACTTCCAACATATGCTTTTGCTTTTCCGTTTGTAAAATTTGTTGCGCTTCCTGTTACTATTTTGCCTGTATGACCACATGTAGCTTGTACAGTATCTCCTATTCTAGCTACTGCCGGTCCACCAGAAAAATGATCTGGGCTTCCTGATGTAATTTCCCCAGTTACGGCAATATGCTGCTGATGGCACTTACATATTCCAGACCATGGATCTCCTATTCTTGCTACTTGTGGCATTATGTCTTTCTCCTTTATAGTCCCAACTGAACGTCTATTAGTTGTTGAAAACGTTCTTCAAATGGTATTATTTTAGGAATACATAATCTTACTGCTTGATCCAATAAAATTAGTGGTAAGTTTGGATCCGGGTCCCAATTCGATGCATGTGATGTTTTTGAATTTACATCCCTGGCTACACTCGATACAATTTTATCATATGCCCAATGTTTATCATAATAGAGTCTCCAACTTACATCCGTAACTACTGTCATTTGCGCATATATGGTGGGGCCATTTTGAATAACTTTGTATTCAACTAGACTAATATCAAACTTTATTATAAGATCAAGCTCTTTGTCAGGTGTATAACGTACTTGATAACTCTTAATTCCATTAAGTAAATCTGCATGAAATCCATTTGCTAATGTATGGTTTGGATCAATTGCATCATAATCAGTGTTATAAACGTCATCTATCCTTTTAAAAAATTTACTTAATGGATATAATTCTGGTGGAGGTGGAGGTGGTTCAGCCTCTACTACCTCTGGTATTACAGCAGGAGGTGGAGGTGGCATTTCTACTTCCTTCTCTGGCGTTTTCTTTTGAGCAGGAACTGTAAATATAGTTTTTGATTTGATTTCCATATCAACTTTTTTCGTAGATATAGAATCCTGTGGTGGTCCATTAAAAGCTGTATTTGATGGAGGAGCAATTGAAGCTGATGCAGTATCTGATGCAGCTTCAGCACTAGAATTAACTTTAGAAGAAAGATTCATGCCTTTTTTAACATTACTTGCTTTAACCGGGGCTTGTGTTGATAAAAATGTTTCAACATCAAATTCCCCATAGTTCGGTAGAGATGGATCATTGAAACATCCAACATTATTATACATGCAGTCAAGTTGTCCTATCATTTCATCTACTTGTGATGCAACGCCTAGTCCACCAATGTCTGATACGCAAGAAATTAGGCTATCCATCCTACCGAGTTCTGCTGTTATATCAGAAAGTCCTGTCCTTGTTTTATTAAGTTTACCAAGACCTGTTCTTATTGTATCAGTTATTATATCAGATGGAGTTATTACTGGATCAGCAACAGTTCTTCCTACACCAACTAGATCAGTAAGTTCCTTACCAAGTTCTATTTCCGAAAAATCAGTACCAGTTGTATCTTGTGGTAAATTCTTTTTATAATCGGCCATAGCATCTTTGTTTGCGGTATTGGCAATATCTTTCATATTGTCTGATAACTTAGCAACCATTGCTGAGGAATCTGCAAACTCTTCTGCTGCCGCAGAGCACCTATTAAATATATTACTCGCTCTAGACGCCATATCGGAATCGTATGCCCAAGTTAAAGTACCAACGGCAGCACTCAATCCAGCTTGAACTACACCATCTACTTTAGTTGGATCCGACTGACTACATGCTGATATTCTTCCTTTTATGTCATTTAAAGTAGAGCCAACTTCTGCACATCTTGTACTCGTTGCTCCCATCGAAGCATTGAATGAATCATATAAGGCACCAGCTACAGCTCCCTCAAAAGGGTCAACAATACAAGCTGTGCTATCTACACATACTGTACCGTCATAACAAACACAAGAAGTTGAATCTGCCATTAGTCTGTATCTCTCCTCCCATCCGGATTCGCTTGAATTGCAAGTTCTGCTCCAACGGTTAATATAGGTGGCACAATTGATTTCCCTCCATTATCATTTATGACATTGCTTGCATCTCTATTTATATCAACACCAGCTGTAGTATGTATAGAAGTTGCGGATTGAGTTATTATATCCCCACCTGTTTTGACTATTTTTTTAGTTCCTATTTGTTCAGTAACACTAGTTCCGCTGTTAATATTATATTCTTTTGCTGTTTGACTAGTAAGTGTACCCCCAGATAATATATCAATATCACCAACTGCTGAAAGTCTTAAATTTCCACCCGCTAGATAATGTTGATCTCCAGTAGTTGTTACGAATAAATGCCCTCCGGATTGTACGTGAATATCACTTGCAACTTGTATTTCAATAGTTCTATTGTCAATATCTAATTTAATAAAATCACCTTTGTATGTTTTAATTAACAGTTTTTGGTTTTTAGTTCTTTCATCAAGCAATATAGTGGTTTGATTTTTTTCAATATTATATACAGAATTTATATCACCAGAAGGTGGATCTTTTAAGTCTTTTTTAACCATAGCCCTCTTCTTTCCAGTTATTTCAACTCGTGCGTCATCAGGATCATCTGATATTACAATTACTCTCCCTTCATGACTTTTAAATAACGTCCACTTGTCTTGCCATTGTTTGCCTACTTGATTTTCAGGTAATACTTTTGCTTGTTTGATGTCCAGACCACCAAAGTAATAAGGTCTGTTTATGTTGCCACTTTCAAAGAAAATCCAAACCCATGCACCTTTTCTTGGAATGAAACAACTTCCCATATAATGATTATCAGTTCCATATTGTTCATTTCGTCCACCTATTGGATTGTTAGCAGGGTATGCCCATATACCTTCATTCTCTGGAAT
>JAFCCM010000101.1 GCA_017610225.1 Candidatus Aenigmatarchaeota archaeon
GATCATCCATTGCCAACTGGTAATGATAATGTTGATGGCATAAGACAAACAACCGTATCATTAGAAAAAGTATCACATATTATTCGTGATTATGACTTTAAAAATAATATGCTTGTTGGAGAAATGGAAACAACAAGTACACCAAATGGTGGCATTTTATTTGGTCTGTTAAAAGATAAAACTGGCGTTGGATTTAGTATGAGAGGTTTAGCAGAACTAGAAAGAAAACAAGATTTCAGTGAAGTTAAAGCTCCATTGACAATTATAGCATTTGATGCTGTCTCTATGCCCTCGCACCAATCAGCTGTTGTTGATTTTAATGAAATGGCATTTGAGCAGAATATGTTATTTGAACATCAAGGTTTAGTTTGTTTAGGTGATAGATGTTTTATGCCAGATTATTTTGATAAATTAGTTGAAACAAAAATGATTCAGTTTTTCGGGAGATGGATATAATGAATAAATTAGATAAATATCTTGAAAAAATTTATTTAGATGAATTTATTATTTTACCTACTATAGCACTTGGGGTAATTATATATAAAAAACATTTATCAAAAGCAGCTAAAGCATGTAGTAACTATAAATCAACTAAAAAAGAAAAATGTATGTTATTATATAAGATCAAAGGTCGAAGAGAACAATTAAATAAGATTAAGCAAGCTGTTTCTCAATGCTCAAAAGATAAAGAACCAGATAAATGTAAAAGTAAAGCACTAAAAGAAGCAAATAAAGTTTCTAGCACACTTCAAAGTTTGATATATAAAGCTAAAAATTTAGAGAAACAAAAAATATAGTAGGAGATTAACTGTGAAAATAGAAACTATTGAACGTAAAGATAATCCTCAAGAATTATTACCTCAAATTGTTGAAAGGATTTTTGCTATATGTAGGAATGATCCAAATTTTAAATTAAAAGATGACTTGGAACTTGTTGAAAATAAAATTGGAGCCGTAAATCAAAAAATAAAAAGACAAGATGAATTGCTAGAACAATCTGATACGTTGAAAAAAGACTTATTACAAAGATTAGAAATTTTGTCTGACGAAAATGAAAGAACACAAATTAACCTATTAGAGTCAATAGGGGGCGAATTATGATAATAGAACAAACAAATATTCCAAATGTTATACCTGAAACAATAAATAAATCAAAGCAAATATTAGCTGAAAATATTATTCAAAATGTATACCCATTATTTGATGAAGTATATAAGAGTAAAGTTAATAGTATTGAAATAGTAAAAGAAGAATTAAAAGCAAAAAAAGAAAAAGTAACACAACAAAAAAATGAACTTCAAGCTATAATGAATAATTATAAAAGACAGAAAAAAATTACGAAGTTATTAGATCGAATTGAAAAGTTAATAACTTCGGGTTTAGTATATGATGGAACGCTTAAACATGAAACCATGATTCTATTAAAAATTATCACTAAACTAGAAAATGAAAAATTAGATTATCACCTCCGCTCCACGTTGCAAACAATAAATAAAAGATTCTCAAGATAATCAGTTTATTGTTTGATTTGTTAGTTTTTAGAGAAATACGTTGGTTATTAGGGAATTTTTAAAATGCTAATAGATAACAATCATGTCAATGAAAAACTAATCAATGATCTTTTCTATGGGTATAGTAGCTCGACTAATTTATTTGAAACAAAAGGTTTCTTTTTTGTAGAATTTAGTATAATCCATAAAAATATTTTTGGGGCAAGATATTTAGAAAAAGATAGAAAACCATCAAATATAAATCCTTATATTTTTCATGATGATTGTTTATTAAAATATTCATTTGTAACAACTAGAACAAAAACAAACTTGAATGTACAAATACTAGTAAATGAAAGTGTTATTGAAAATATATATTTAGATGATCAAAATCAGAAATATGATAATCTAAATATATATTTGAACAAAACTAATGAGTTAAGTTGTTTAATTAATACACAAAATAAAATAGAAAATATTTCAATTTATTTTGTGTGTTCTTTTATTGCTAGTTAGAGAGGGAAATAAAATGGCATCCATGAAAGATTTTTTAATAAAAAATGATTCTGGGTCAGATCAACTTATTGCAGATCTTGGTATAATCATTCCTGATAGTACTAGTGTGCCTATCTTGGATCTTGGAGAACAATTTCCATATTATAGAA
This sequence comes from Candidatus Aenigmatarchaeota archaeon, assembly GCA_017610225.1. The sequence continues at coordinate 2,156 of JAFCCM010000101.1, forward strand.
TTTATGCATCAGATGATTTAAGAAATTTAGTTGATGCAGGAACATTAATTTTAAATGATGGAACTGATGATCTTACTCAAGCTGAAGCAATTGAATACTTATTTTCTATAAATGATTACGAACTTAAACAAGATTACTATTCTAAAACACAAATCTCATCTCCCGGTCAATCAAATGTACATTGGGACAATGTTACTAATGCTCCTCCCATCGGGTCGATTAGCTGGCTAGACCCAGTTAGATTTTTCGTTTTAGATATTGGATTAGCAACACCTCCCGTTGGAACTCTTGGTGATATTTATATTGATGACGTAAATGCCTATCTAAGATATAATGGCACAATATGGGAAGCTCTTGGTTCTAGTGTAAGCAGTCATAGAGTTATTAATTTACAAGATTTAACAGAAGATATTTTTGAGTTTAATGGTTCATGGGTTTCACAAGGACAAACTGATAATGCTGCTGCAGTTATGGTTAAATATGATAAGAATGAAGATGGAAGCTATAACGAAGCTCAATATATTTATTCTGGAGATTCAACATCATGGATAAAAATTGGGGATGTAGATTTTTCTGGACATCTTGATGGTGGTCCCGGAAAACATGATGCATCAGAGATTGATGTTGAAGGAACATATTCAAATATATCAGGAACTCCAACTGATCTAGAATCTACAGTATCAGGAATTGATTTAGAGTTAGGTACTCTACATACTGATATTGATACTAGAACTTTAGATGATTCATATGATGCTGGAGGTTCTGGTGCAGGAAGGTTGATAGATACAGATTCTGGTCCAATAGAATTAGATAGAGGTGTAGCAACTTCACCATCATTTAGGATTGTTCCAAAAGGATCATTACCAAGCACAGGTTTACAAGATGGCGACATAGATATAATTAATGGAATTTTATGTGTGTATGATGCTACAAGAGGATTATGGTTATCATGTCTACGTCAGAATGTACTTTTCGGTGATAGTGGTAATGTTAAAAATAGATATCTAAACGTTGGAACTGGTAATGTAGTATCATCAAATTCCGGTCCTAGAATGATTGAAGATTCATGCATTGTTGGAATTTCCACGCAGTTGAGCCAGTCTGGAAGTTGTGATATTCGTGTAAGAAAAAATGGAATTTTGACAAATATAACTACTTTAAATATTACTTCTTCAATTGGTACACAAGATTCATCTTTAAATATAAACTTAAATATTGGAGATTTTTTACAAGTATATATTCAATGCCAAACTCCTGTTAAAAACCCAGTCGTTCTAATTGAATTTGCAAAAAGATTATAAAAAAATATAAGTGAGTTTCATTCTCAAAAACGAATTATGACACCCAGTTTAAAACTAAGGACATTTTTGTTTGAGCATATAACTAATATACTATATAATTTAGAACATAATTTAAATGCCTATTATACCTAATTTTAGGATTATTTTATTACGTAATTAAATAAGGGAGGACTTAGTTATGAAAGAGTTGCTACAGGAAGTCTATGCGACTACCAAAAAGCTCTCTGGAGTTGATCCGAGTAAGCCTGGGAACCTAAAAGCAGTTTTAGTTGATGATGCTGCATTTGATGCCTATGTTACAGGATTGGCAGAATCCATTGAGAGTAAAAAAGATAGAGCAGTTTTTGTACAGTTAGCAGAAAATACAAGAATTAATTTGTTAGAAAATTCAATGTTCCAGATCAATCCATATGAAACATTGACTCTACCTATTCTTCGAGTGTTTTATCCTAAACTAGTTGCAAAAGAAGCTATCACAGTTTCACCAATGGATAAACCAGAATCAGTTAAAGCGTTTATCAGAGCACAATTTACACCTTCAAATAGTGGTAATCAGTATAATGCACCAGTAACAAGTACTGATATTTCTCAGGGCGCTGCTGTTGGAACACCAGTTTCAGCTTCTATGGCTGTACCAAGTTCATCTTATGATGTCTTAAACGTTATTGGTTTGACCAGCACTCAAGCACATCTTGAAAGAGATTTTGAGATTACCGGTATTTCTACAGATGGTACTGCCTGGACAGACGTTTCAATCGTACCTGCTGTTGAAGGACACTTCTCAGCAAGTGTATCAATTGGTGGTGCTGCCGATGTTGTTTCTGGTAAAGTTGACTACCTAAACGGTACAGTTGATATTTCCAGCACAACAGCAGTTGTTAAATTTGCAAGATTTCAAGTTACTACTTCTTTAGAAGAGAATAGAATCAATCCAGCTGTTACATTAAACGTCGATAAAATTCGTCTATATGCCAGAGATCGTCAGATTTCAGCAAACTGGACAATCAACATGGAGCAAGATATGAGAGCTCTGTTTGATGTTTCTATGCAAGCAGAAATTGTAAATATTCTTGGACAACAGGTAGCACTTGACATTGATAGAGAAATTATCAATGCATTAATTACAGCCAATACACGTCTAAATGGTGCAAGCCATCAAAAGACATTCAACAGATTACCGCCTACCGCATATACATGGGGAAGCAAGTATTGGCATGAAAACATCATTGTTCCATTAAATGAGCTTTCAGGACAGATCTACACAGATACCAACATCGAAGCTGGAAACACCATCCTGGCGAATCCTCTAGATGTTGCAATCCTTGAAGATCTACAAACATTTAACTATACAGGAACTTCTTCTGTAGATGGTGACCTCGGTTACAGATCTGCAACAGTTGCTGGTGGTAAATGGAAAGTTCTGACTTCAGCAGTTGTAACACAAGGAACAATGCTTATGGTTTACAAACCAGTTGAAGAACT
>JAFCCM010000102.1 GCA_017610225.1 Candidatus Aenigmatarchaeota archaeon
TCTTTATTTAGAAATTAATATCTTCAAAATTAAATGTTGGTGCAGGTGCCTGCTGATTAGTCTGAGGTGCTAGTTGCTGTGCTGGTTGTTGTCCTACATTAGATTCTGGAATAACATTAGCATCATCAACCGCTGGAGTTTGATCTGGTGTATATCCAGAAGTTGTATCAGTACGAGACCAATCAAATTTTTCATTAAATTTATCTAATGATTTTTTAGCAATCCCTAAAATATTAAAGATTGACTGATTGTCAAGTTGAGCGCCTGGTGTAAATGTAAATACATCTTTATCACCATAAGCAGAAGATGCTTTAGCCATTCCAATAGTAGTAACAAATCTTTTGTTATTTACTGCTATCTTTTCAAACTCAAGACTTTCTGGTGTTGATGGTTCAAATAGTGGTGTTGTAATATCTTTTTTATAACAATCAGCAAGATATTGAGATACATTGTTATATTTCATTCCTTTCCCTCTAAGAAATATAAATATTGGTTTTCCAGTTTCTGCATGAGGTACTGGTTTTCCAGTTATATCAACATAAATACCTGCTACAATAATTTGCTCTCTACATTGATTACAAAATTTATTAGCAGCTCTTTCTGCTGAGTTAGTTCCACATGTCCTATTATTCCATCCAGTCCATGGTGGTGTTGGACTTTTCTTAAAGCTAAAACATGCTACTTTTGATTTTTGTGTTTGTTGATCTGTTTCATTTTTAACAAGAACCTTTTTAACATGAGTTATAACCATATTAACAACTTGCTGATTATATTCAACTCCTCTAATTTGAAGTTTACCACCTTGTTCAGTAACTCCAATATGATTCTGTCTTGAATTACCAGCTATATACAATGAATGGAAAAATTCATCCTCAGGTTTTACTGGTTCGGTACTTTTGTATCCTGTTGTGCCAAGATCTGCATACTCATTAAAATCGTTCATTTTTATCTCCTAATTAGTTATTTGGTATTAAACAAAAGTTTGAAGTGTTTCTATCCTCGGGCAATGAAACTAAATTAAATTCTGAATTAAACCAGCATTTCATATTTTGATCCATTAGTTCTGATGATAAGAACCTTCTTACATTTTTATATTTTGGTAATGACCCCAATTCTGGGTCTTCTATTGTGATTGGAATTACTTTCCTAACCTTTTCATCAGTTATTTTTCCTACTATTAATTTAGGATGTGGGCAATATACAATTACTAATCTATCACCAACCATTCTAAAAATTTCATTTTTATAAAAGAAACATTGAGTGTCTAAATCAAATGCTACCGTATCTGTATTTAAAACTCTTTCAATCGAAGTGTGTTGTCTACAAAGCATGTTTACTTTTTCTGCACATATTGGACAGTCAGCAAAATCGACTTTATATTTTATACCTTTAATATTAAAGTCGTCTCTTGCAGCTTTTGAGAAATAGCTAAGTATTTTTCTTTTATTTAATAGGAATTTAACTATTGTGATAGGGTATATATCACAGTCTAATTTCTCTACAAATTTTTCTGTTGCGATTATTTTCATATAATTTCCTTTTTTTACATACAAAAAACGACAAAAAACCAGTTTCTTATAATTGCATCCAAATTAACTCAATGTCTTAAGATTATTTTAGATAATAATTATAGAACTTATTAAATAAAACAATCTTAAGACACCAAGTTAAAATGGATGCAAAGGTATGTTTGATAGCTAATACCAGAAGATTAAAGGATAAACTTAATTTCTATGTAATAACGATGACTTTATTAAAAACAAATATAGGTGGCTAGATACCTAGTTCGTATTAATATCTCTCTTTCTCTCTTTTGTTTTCTTTTCTAACTCAGGGCTTACTCTAATATTTATAAATTTTGCAACCTCTACTAATTGTTTTAAATTAGCAGAATGTAACCAATTAATAATTTTATTTTTTAACTTAGTTACCATATTTTTTAAAGAACTATGATTAGCCATCAGATCCAAATAACCTCCTTTTCAACAGTATACATCATATTAATTTCCTTTCCAACACAGGATAAAGATATATATTTTTATTGAAAATTAGATTTTTCAAATATATAATCTTATCCTTATATTGAGTTAAATAGTGTTTTTTAAAGTGAGTTTTTTAAGAGTTTTATAATACAAATTCTTTGAGTTATATTATGTATATTAATATATATAGTTCTTTGTTTTTATTAATATTTTTATTACGGTGTAAGACTTACTGGATTTATATAATCATTTAGATTAAAAAGTAAATTTCCTTTCTTAAATCCGGTATCAGCCATTGCTACTCGTTGTTTCACATCTTGTGGCATATGTATATCATCAACAATAACCATAATTCCACCTTGAAGTTTTAAAGTTAATCCATCTGGTGTTTCATCAACAGATATAATATCTTTTCTGCTAATTGTAAATTCTAGTTTACCTCTTTTAAACGTAAGTTTATAATCTTGTTCTTCAGCCATTACACTTCCTCCATAATTCGTAAATAAATTAACATTTTATTTTTTTCAGTTGACTTAATAAACCAATCTATAAGATTGTCTTTATTATATGTTCTAAGGAATAAAGAAACCATCTCAGATAAATCTCTGGAATTAAGTTGATCTTCTATCTCAATTATTACTTTATCTAAGTTTTTTTCACAGAATTGTTTAATACTAATTTTCTTTAAATCTGTTTCTAAATATCTCCAAACATCTCCAAAAAAATCTATATATTCATAATTTAAAAATCTTATTAAATCATAAACATTATTCATATCAAATTGATTATCTAATTCTGGATAAGGTAAAAATTCATAATCATATATTTCTTTAACTTTTTCTAATATATCCAAACATAATCTTCTTTGATTAACAATTTCTTGAGCTTTCAAATCATTGATTACCATCATATAAGTTTCTTTGAACACAGGAATCCCAATAGAACCTACTAACTCCATTTTATCATATTCAATTGAAGCTTCATTTCCTAATTGAATTTGATCTGGATCATCTTGTTCTGGTAAAGGTAGTGATGACCCAGCTAATACTAATAGATTGTCCATTGAAACTCCTTAATAAAATATTTTTAAAACTCCATTGCCTAAATCTGGAAATGTATCCATTCCTTCTGTATTCATATCTAATTTATACATAGTATTTAATGTTTCAACAACGCCAGTTTCTCTATCAAAATTAATTATATAAGTAGATCTCATATGAAATCCAGGTTTCCACCTATTAGTTGGATCATCAACTACAGTGCCAGTAAACATAACAGGTTGTGTTTTATTTTTTTCTAACTCAGGAAACTGTTTCCAAAAATCATTCATACTTTCTTCTGGCACTTTTAAATGATGTAGTTGCCAATGACTAATATTTCCGCCATCTTTCTTTTCCATTGTTCTTCTCCTTACTAAATATATTAATTACTAAGCTTTGCTTTATGATTAATAATACGTTCACAAACTAATGTACTCAATTTACCGGTAGTACACCAAGAATCGCGGTGACCATATTTAAAGTGACATTCTTGACAAACAGATAACCCGTTCTCAATGTCCAAGGACAACTCTGGATGAGTTTTCTGAGGTAATATATGATGAGCTATTATAGCTGGTTGTCCACAATAAACACATTTATTATTATCTAATTTTAGTATATGTTGTCTCCATTCTTGATATTCTTGAAAATTATACCAAGGATCTTCAACATATCCTGCAGCTATTTGATCTTGTTTAATTAAAGTAACTACTTTTTTATTATACAAAGGACATTCGTCTTTACATTTATTAGAACAATAGAAATAGCCAGCTTCACTACCATCTTTTTTTTTCAATTGAAAAAGTTCTATACGCAATTTGTTTATATTCTGGAGTAAACCACCCACCTTTTTCTTTTGAATTTGGGCATAGGTGATTTTTACAATGAACTTGAATTTCTTTTTCACCTGGCTTATCAGGGTTATATCTCATTTCTTCAACCTTAGCAAAAGTTGGATATCTTTCTTTAATTTGAGATATAGTTAATTTATTAGCTATTTTTAATATTTTTAAAGTTTTTTTACTATGCTTTTTATTTTTATTCCAAGAACTTTTACCAATCTTTGATTTTCTTATTTTTTCTTTAGTTTCATCAGAATGTTTAAACCCCAAATGAGATTTATTTCCTGTCATAGAATTTGATATTTTCTTACGTGTATCATTAGAAATTATTTTATTTTTGTTTCCTAAACCTATTTTTAGTTTATGATCTTTAGATATATTTTTATTTTTATTCCAAACATCTCTTCCCTTTAAAGAATCTGATTGTTTTTGACGAGTTTCAACAGTAACTTTTCTATTTTTTAATTTATTTATAATTCCTTCACATTTAGAAATATTTTTCGAGCAACACTTCTTACCGTTCTTAAATTGATATTTTGCTTCTTTACCACAACCATATTCACATAATATCATAATACATCCTTTTTATAATTTGTTACTTATATTACAAATTTATTCTAATTATCTCCATATCATCAAACTTATAAAATAACTATTAAGTAAATCTCTAACAGGAGATGATTGTGGTGCCCGATATTTAGCTGATCCTGTTTGTATTATATCTGAAAGTATTTCATTTTTTGTTTTATGATCATCAGATAGTGGTCCAAAAAATTCAGCAAGTAAATTTGGACAATTATATGATATAAAACTATACGTATCTAATTCACCCATTCTCTGTCCGCCGTCTCGACGCTTTCCCGCTGTCGGTTGGAAAGTCTTACTAG
>JAFCCM010000103.1 GCA_017610225.1 Candidatus Aenigmatarchaeota archaeon
GGTGTATCTGAAGCAAACATAACAGCAGGTACAATAGCAACATTATATTCAACACTTGTTCGTGGAACAGATGTGAATGTAACAGATGAATTGAATGCAACATACGGAACAGTATCTGATTTAATATTCACAATAGCAAATGGAACACACGCAACAATAGCAACATTATATTCCACTTTGATAGATGCGACAACAGTTAACGCAGCAACTGGAAATGTAGTGGCTGTAAACGCAACAAACTTGAATGCAACAGGAAACTTGAATGCAACATACGGAACAATAGCTGATTTACATGTGACAACAGGAGAGATAACAAATGTTACAGCAACAGATTTGAATGTATCAGAAACAGTAATAATACCAACAGTAAGGATTCCAAATGCAGGAGTTACTGGACAATTATACTACAATAGTACATTTGACTGCTTGGCGTATTACAATTCAACAGATTGGAAATGCAGCAACGGAACAGTGCTAGTAGGATAGGAGGGTGAAGTCAATGGATAAAAAAAGACTTTGCCTATTTTTTGGTATTTTGTTAGCCGTAAGTACAGTGTTTGCAGGCGGAGTAACAATGGAAAAGGATACTGAATTACATGCAACTAACTTGACGTTCAAAATAAACAATACTATAATGTTCGAAAGTCCAGTGAAAATATCAAATGATGGATATGCATTTTTTGGGACACAGAATTTTTCAGTACTACAAAATACAGGCCAAATAAATATCACAGTTCTTAATCACACTAATTCTAGTGCGAGTTCAGGAACTAATTTTTGGTTTTTCATTGAAGGACAAAATGAAAATATTAACATAACCTTGAATAATATCCCTGGTGCAGTAAGAGGTTTGTCAGAAACAGATAGCAGTGGAACAAGTATAACATCAGACATCAATTCAGTATTTTATGATAGTCATATTACATTTACTTTGAATGCGACTTCATCTGGAAAATATATAGAAGTTGGATTTTCTACCCCAACTACAACGACAATCTCTTCAGGAGGAGGAAGTGGTGGAGGTTCATCATCTTCTGCAACAACAACCATATCACAGGAAGAAGTAACAACAACCATATCACAGGAAGAAGTAACAACAACCATATCACAGGAAGAAGTAACAACAACAACTATAGATACCATTACAGATGAAGAAACAAAACAACCATTTCCATTAAAAACAGTTACAATAGGAGTGTTAATCCTTGCGACATTGGCAGTAATATTTTGGTTACTTCAGTCATTGAAAGGAGAACAAAAACCAGAATCAGATAAATCAAAAAATCTAACTTAACTTTTTTTTCTTTTTTTAATTTTCTCTTTTATAGGAATGCTTCTATTCTCAGAAGTTGAAAAAGTTATTTAGTTAAGCAATTAACGAGGGGTGTAATTGAATAAAAAATTAATTATTTCTATACGATTATAAATAAAGAAAACACAAATCACCGTTTTTGCGGAAAATTGTTGGGATTATAGTAATACTGATGAGGCAACTTGTGAAGTAACATCAGGGTTAGATTGTACTTGGCATGAAGATCCTTGGGGTAGTTGGTTAGTCCAAAGATTCCAGCATCCTGTCTCTTCTAGATAGAATCGAGAAAGATTTAGAACAAAAACCAAGCAGAAGGTCTAGAAAAGAGAAATAAAGAAGAATATTATCAACTAAGTACTTTAATTCCTAGAAATTTCAACTCCATTCAACTTCATCTTATCGAACTGTCCGGTAATTGTAAGGGAATTATTCACCTGCTCAATATCTCCAGCAAAGTTAATCAATTCTAACTGGTCACCACTTAACATAAGACTACCTCCAGTCAGTTGGGGACATCTAAGTGAACCAGAAACTGATGATAATACAAGTTTATCTTTTTTCACATCTTCAATTCTATAACTGATAGGTTCACCAACAACTAAAAGGTCAATATCTGGGTTGTTAATTTCCATGCTATTGAGTTTTAAAAAAGTTGTTTTTCCATCAATTTTTATATTACCGTTTCTGAAAAAAGTTATATCCCCGATCAAACCTTCTACTTTTATATCAATTTCTCTATCATCAAATTTAATACCGCTATTAAGGACTGATAATACTTCATAATTTAATCTCCCTTGAAAACCATTCCCATTTACAGGAATTTCCAGATCATTTAAACTAGATGGATTAACACCTGTTAAAGAAATATCGAATTTTCCTATGTTTGTTATACTTTTACCTTTTGTTATTTTTCCAGTGATTGTTTTAAGAAAAGAACCCATAGGCTTTGTGTAATTTCCTGTTATTTTTTGACCTTTGGGGGTGAATAACAATAATCCTACTATCGCGAAGATTATGAATAGGCTTAGGATTGCTTTGAAGTTGATATGCATATAAATCCTATATAACTTTATAATATTATAATTAGTTAAAGTTTATGTGGTGTTAAAAATGAGTATGTTTTCGGGTGACTTACTATCGCAAATGATCAATATGTTTATGTGGATATTTGTTCTTGGATTTGTTTTTCCTAAGTTGATAGTTTATCAGATGCTTGTTAAATTAGAACAGGCCACTATGAAACTAGAAGCCATGAGCAGAAAAGCCCAAAAGACAGTCCTTGGGAAGATAAGTAAAAAACCAGATAAAAAACTAAAAAACCAAGTCAAAAATTTCATGGAGTTTTTTGCAATACCTCCTGTTGGTCTAGATCCATATGGTATTGTGAAGAAATTCGATCATCTGGTGAAGCAGGAGAAAGACAGGTTCAAGTATTTTGTGAATCAAATATCACCTAAATCTAGTGAAGAAGAAAAAGCAAATATAATGATGGGTCTGTCAGGATCAATGGGATTATATCAATTGACAAAAATAGTCAGGCATTTTCTTGAATTAACAAAGAAGACTAAAAGCCAGTATTATGCAATGATGCTTCAGATGCAGTTACCATTGATTGAAAGGATTGCAAAATCATTAGTTTATGGAACAGAGGCTTTGAGTAATGGTTGGGTTATTGGAGATGGAATTGGTCCTTATGTTGCTGCTAATTATATTGGTAGTGACGAGGTAAAAGTAGACGAAGAGAATGCTGTCTCTAAGAAGAAACGGAAAGGAAGAGACATAATAATCATAAAAGCGAAAGGTCCTGGTGGAAGAACTGGTAATCCTGGGAAGATTCTTGAGAAGTTGTCTAAGAAAATGAAAATTGCAAAAATAATAACAATTGACGCTGCTGCTAAGTTGGAGGGAGAGAAGACCGGTAGTGTTGCTGAGGGAGTGGGTGTGGCAATGGGTGGAATAGGAGTGGAAAGATATTATATAGAAGATGTTGCTGTCAAGAACAAGATACCTATTGATTCTATTATTGTTAAAATGAGTCAGGAAGAAGCCATAATGGCTATGAAGAAACCTATAATCGATGCAGTACCAGAGGTTATGAAGATACTTGATGAGACTGTTGTTAGGACAAAAGATAAGGGAGCGATTGTTATTATTGGTGTTGGTAATACTTCTGGTGTTGGTAATGATGGGAAGAATGCTAAAAAGACTGGGGAAGAAATCAGGAAGATAGCAGAGAAAATAGAAAGAAGAGAGAAGAAAAAAAAGAAGAGATTTAGGTTACCGTTTTAGGATTACTCAAACACTCTTGATAGGGTATAATTAATTAGACCATAAGGTATAAAAAATTGGATCATTGAACAATTAAATGAACCAATATGGAGATGTAGCAACAAAACTTTTAATTACTAGAAATCAAAAAATAATATATGTTAAATAGGAAAATTGTTTTGGTTTGTCTTACGCTTTTGTTGTTTATTTCTTCTGTAGTGTTTGCTCTTAGTTTGGATGATGTTAGTACTGGTGGGAGTAATTTTTTTGATAATATTATGAGTTTTTTTAGAAATTTTTTTGGCATTCAATCGGAACCTCAATGTCATGCTGGATGTTGTGGTGCTATATGTGGTGGATGTCCTTCTGGTCAATTTTGTGATGTTGATAATGGTGCCTGTCCTGATGGAACTAGTTGTGGTCCTGGGGGGCAACATCTGGCGTGTGTTGGTGATCAATGTGTTAATGTACCTGGTGAAGGTGCTGATGAATGTAGTTCACATGGGGAATGTGGTGGTATGACAACTACAACAGATGTTGGGGATGGTGATTGTACAGGTTATACTAATTGTTATTGTATTAATCCATCAACTGGAGGATGTTGTCCTCCTGAAACTTGTCCAGTAAGTGGTTTGGATTGTCATTTCGATGTTGATGCAGGTTCTTGTAGTTATGGTCAATACATGTTTTGTGGTTATGGAGGAAATGCTGAATGTAGAGGTGCACCAAATGATTGTCTTAATGGTTGTCATGAATCTTTAGGTAGTTGTCCTTCTGGATATAGTCATGAAGATTGGGATATTTCACAATCAGATTGTGATTCAAGAGCATCAAGTCAGGGGAAACAAGCACATTTCATGTCAACATCTTCATATTCATGTCCAAATTGTGATAATCCAACAAAATGTTCCAGATGTTGTCTTGTGGCAGGATTACAATCAACTACAACCACATCACAATCAACTACAACCACATCACAATCAACTACAACCACATCACAATCAACTACAACCACATCACAATCAACTACAACCACATCACAATCGAAAAACAAGAATGTTATTACTTGTCTATATACCCAAAAAAAAGTGAATATATCGAAGGAGAAGAAGTTGATTTGTGGGTTTATTTTCTTATAGCCCCAGCAAAACATCTAACTACTGACCCACAGAGTGTAGAAACAATTGAATTTGAATATAGTCAAGGAAATAATGATTGGACATCTATATATGTTACAAATAGTCCTTCTGTAAGTTCAGCAGGTTTTCCATATATGGAAGATCTTTATAGTTCTCATACTTCTTGGATAATTCCTTCAGCAGGAACTTTTAATATAAGAGGAAGGGCTTGGCTTGATACTGGAACAGAGATAACAAATGAAATAGAGAAATGTGTTCAAGAAATTAGTGTTGCTCCTATATTAACAACAACCACTACATCACAATCAACAACAACCACATCTCTACCAGGAGAATGTCCTTGCTATCGAGGTAAATCTTTCTACACTGGTGATTATCATTACATATTCTACTATGATTGTGTAGATATAGTCTATAAGACATCAGTAGATGGTGTTTCATGGAGTGAGAAAAAAATAGCAGTAGAAAAGAATCATTTAACATCACCACCAGATTACTTTGATGTTTATTATGATGAAAATTATGTTTATCTGTCTTATCAACATATGGGGGCAAGACTGGGGTTCAAGAGAGGAGAAATAAAAGAAAATGATAAAGATGATATAGTTTGGAGTCAAACTTCTTTACCAGATCAAGGAACATTTAATTATGCATCTAAAATGTCTGTGGTTGTTGATAGTAATGGCAAGCCATGGTTAACGGCAAGAGTTTATGATTCTGGTTCAAGCACTTATAAACAATTATTATATTATAATTCTCAAGGAGATGGATCAGGAACATGGAATAAATGGAATCTTCATGCAGAAAATGCAGTTCCTTTCTTAGTTTCATTAACAAATGGCAAAGTTTATGTATTGTATTATATTGAATACAAAAGTAATCTAATAGGTAGAATATATAATAGCGGAGGCATGGTATCACAAGATAATGTAGATATATTAGATGGAGATACTGTTTTGGATTATCTATCTATAGCAGGTGCTTCAAATGATAATGACCATGTTTATGTAACATGGTTAAATTCAAATAAAGATATTAAATTCAGAGAAAGGACAACTTCTTGGCAAATACCAAAAACATTAGCAACATCACAATTATCTACATCATATCCAGATATAACATCAAATAGAGAAAACACAGATGTTCATGTATTTTGGTTTGATCCTGAAGAAAAACTTAAGATGAAAGAAAGAATCAATAATGTTTGGTCTGGATTACAAAAACCTACTGGTGATTATTTTAATAAACCAAGAGGGGAAACTTTAAGAACATTCACTAGGGTTATGTCTTTAATGGTAGGAGAATCTTGGTGTGAGAAGAAATCTTCAAAACCATATGTCCATTACTTCTCGGATACGAATGAAGTTTTAAGATTTAACAATGAAACTGAAGTAGAAGTAGTTGTAACAACAACAACTATCCCAGAAACAACAACTACAATAATTAGTTGTACTGATTCTGATGGTGGAAAGAATTATTATGAAAAAGGTTATGTCGAAGCTGATGTTATTCTTGGAGTGGGAATAACCGAAGATATATGCCTTGATGAAATAGAATTAAGAGAAATGTTTTGCAATGAAAATAATGAGGGAGAACCATATTTGTATAAATGTCCTGATGGTTGTGAAGAT
>JAFCCM010000031.1 GCA_017610225.1 Candidatus Aenigmatarchaeota archaeon
ACAATATTCCAAGATCGAAACTAAGGAAGAAGATATACCATGTAAAGGGTGTGATAATCATATGGATTGTATAGAAAGAATAATTGATTTAAGAAACACACAATATGGTAATCCTCCTGAAGTAAACAATGAAGATGAAGTATATATATTCCATTCAGAGATAATGTTATTACTAGAAGCATCATGTAAAATAATAAAAGAATATCTTCCATTCACAGTTGTTAGTAGAGATGGATTAATGGAACGCCCGAACAACATGTATTTAAAACATTGGAAAGCATCCTTGAGGGAAATCATTACAGAAGAAGAATGGCGTAGAAGGGATGGAGAGTTATATGATTTTTTCTATGAATACAATGTAGACTATGATATGGCAAATGGATTATAAGGGGATGGTTATGCTATATATATAAACTAAAATTATAATATAATTTTTTCATATCTGGATTATTTAACTTACAAATGCTATATATATTAATACATGAAAAGGAACAATTGTTAACCATTTAAAACTATAGAAAGGAGAGTAACCATGAAGAAGAAAAAAGAAAGAACAACGATCAAGATGACAAACAAGGAATATAGATTTGCTAAGGTAACAGCTATTGTAGGAATTGTGGTCGTTGCAGTCGGATGTGGAATCGCAGGATTTATAATCGGTTCCAGTAGTTAATCATTTTAAGGAGAGCTGGTATGGAATGTGTACATGTAATTAGAGATTTACCTCCAGCAGTTTATCATAGATTAACTATCAATGTTAAAGTCTATTCAATAGACAATGATACAGTTACATTCTTTGAAAAAACTGGAGATGTATATACTGGAAGTCGTGAAGAGTTTCCTGATGTTAAACTCAATGATATAATTGATGTTGCATTAACAATTGATAATTGGGTTGTGCCTCAGTTCAGAGGTAATGTTAGAGCTGTTAACCAATATAGAAATACATGGGAGTAAACTGAGTTGGTGTCTTGGGATACATAGCATTTATATGTTGTGTGTCCTGAGATTTTTTTGTCTTAAATTTTATATTTCTTTATTTCTGTACCTGGTACATTCTTTCTTTCTTGTCTAAATATATTAAGAAGTTTCTGATCACTAATACCTTTCTTAACATACCAATCGTATATATCTCTAAACGCTTGCTTACTCTTTTCTCTCTGCCATCCTCTCCAAAATGTTTTCATAATAGATGTACCAAGAATTATAGTTGGTGTATGTTCACATTGACTGAAAAATTTATTAACTCTATTGTTATCAATACAAGACCAATAAACTAATATCCCTTCTAGTATATATCTCTTATTCGATTTCATAACTATATTAAATGAATCCCTATAACATTTACTTGAGTCTTTATATTGTTTCTTATCAATACTAATCTTTTCACTTAAACACCAATCAGTCCTAAACAGTTTAGCATTATATTTCTTTTCCAGTTTCCTTCCCAATGTTGTTTTACCTGCAGCAGATAGTCCAGCAATAAGGAGAACATTTGATTTACCAGATTCAAACTTAGATAAATCACATGATATTGTTTTATTATCTAATACATATCCTTCCTGTATAGACTTGAGGTATGTATCTGTAGTGTTAGACATGTTGGTACTCCCTATGTATTGTTTTATTATTTGTTCTAAATAATGGGACGGTGAGCGAGAATCGGAAATGGATTATGAGTACTAAAAATTTTTTTATATAAAATTGTAACACCAATTCGAAATCGCTTTTTGTTTTTGAGAACGTTTTTTAGGAGCACGGTGATAGGATCCCTAATCCGCAGATCCAGGAACGGTAACCGGATGTCATTTTCATATCCGAGCGCTTGACAAAGCACATCCCCCTCCCCTTTGCAGTTGCTAGCAGTTCTCAGAAAGCGCTCGGGACACCATATTTGACCAAAATGAGTTAAATGACCAAAATCAACCATTTACACCATATTGCCATATATTGGTTATATACTCAATTCGGCGTATTGCTCACTATCTCATTAAACACCTTATATACCATATTCGCTATATATATTAATACATGAATAGAATGATACAATAGGTTAGTATCTAATTATATTGAAAGGAGCTATTGACTATGGAACAAGGTAAAATAGATATGGCGAAAACTTCGCTAAAGGAACGTTATGGTGTAGAAGATGATGACTTGGATTATATTGGTTACGTGGATTGTTGTGAAATCGCTGGACCTGGCGCAGTATGTATGCAGTTTAATATCATAAATCCGAACCATATTAGTTTTAAGTCAACAGTTGCATTTAATAACTTTTGCAGTATACCATGAAAGTGAGAGAATAGAAAGAATGGCAAGTTATCATATAATGCTTTCCATTCTTTTTTTTGCCTGGATTGTTTATATAGTCAGTAATCTCGACTATATCACAGACCCGAAGTCTGTGAGACTTCGTTATGAACGCTCTATATCCGGTTATGTAAACGCTCTATATCTGAGATCTATGTTCGCCCAATAGAAAACCATAGACATTTACTATATAGAGTTGCTATCTGAGGATGCGGCCATCAATAATATCAATGACTTACATGATTCGGCATCTGTAGTGTATGGATTATATGGTTTTCTTACATGGCAGACATAGATTATGAGCAATGTAGCCGTGAGAGGGAGGTAATCGCCTGGCAATGGGAGGGTAAAAGGATGCTGAGCAGGAGAGGGAGTTAAGGTGCAACTATAGATGTAAACTGATGCTAGGTTAACTGCTCATATCATATATACTTGCTCACCATCCCTTTATACATCCTTTATACATCCTTTCTTATCTATTTAATACTCTATATCTTATATATACGGTTTTTCATATACCAACATATGGTGTAACCCAGATGTAATCTCATACAGGCATAACACCTTATTATTAT
The DNA here is from genome assembly GCA_017610225.1 of Candidatus Aenigmatarchaeota archaeon. The sequence continues at coordinate 2,889 of JAFCCM010000031.1, forward strand.
TGAATCTATAGATCATATCCCTATATACCTTTTGACACATATCTGTATGTATATTTGTGTCAAAACCTTCTTATATAACTCATAATAAAAGACCAAAAAAATCGGGACAGAATAACGTCTGTCATCTCTAGTTTGTATTCTTTTACACTCTATATAACATCATTATACACCTACTCAAGACTCCATATTCACCCATATTCGATACCTAACAATAATAGGATATCATAGTGTATATTACTATTAAATGACCAAAAAAAGAACCCTGTGTATAAGAAGGTTATTAAGAGATTATAATCTAGGCAAAAAGAATCCGAAGATTCTTAATATAACTCTTGATTTAGTCCCCTTATTTTACTGCTTTGATTAAACATCTCATTAAAAGGTTTTTCATAGTTACACCATATGGAGTTAATAAATTTTTCTTTATGTCCTGTCCTTGTAATAAGGTAAGGTGTTTCTTTATGATTGGTTGTTTATCATCCATATATGATCTCCTCCGGTAAGATTATCTAACACATCTGTATATTGTATATAACCACATTGCAGGACCGCTTGCAGCTATTAACATTGTTGCTTTCTTTGCTGATACATTATCTGTGTTATTCTTTTCCATTGTACTGATAACAACTACACCTAGAAATGACCATATTAATGCTATCCATAATGCTACCATAGTTTATTTCTCCTTATGTTTAGTATCCTCAGCTGATTGGTTATTTTCCGTACTGATGTACATATCATCAGGTTTTGAACTTGGGTTTAATAAGGAATCTAATAACCGTTCAAGTTTGTTATAATCTATTGATAATGTGTGCTGCATAAATCTTTTCTCCTTTCTATAGTGTTTAAGGTTAGTATTAGTTTACATATGCTCCTTCATACTGACGTCTTACTGCTAGGACACGTTTATTTGATGGTAATGATCCGAATGATTTATACTCATTGAATACACTGTTTTCATTGACTGAATGACAGAAGCATTTATCTGTATCATTATATGTTGATAAGATGTTACCGCATTGTACACAAGTTCTTTCGTAGCTCATATTGCCTCTCCCTTTATAGTGTTGGTTATGAATATGGTTAGTATTAATGATCGGGATAATTGTTGCCAGGAGCTTATATAAGGATAACTTTGACAGTCTTTAAATGAACTCTATAGTAACTTCACCAATACCCGATGTATCAGCAGCTAGCTATGTTGATCACTTAAAATCATCTCACCCTTATCATGTGCTACCTGACAACAATATCCCTTTATAGTTATTAATATATATAGTATTCATTATATATGAAATGATCCTGCTTGTTGTTTATATTGTTTTACCTCAAAATCATTATATGCTTTACATGGTATCTTGCACATAGTTTTGATTAGACATATTGAACATGGACAATTCTTCATATTGGATATCCAACATTCAATACCATTATCTCTACACCCTTTACATGATGTGTTCACTTATATATGCTCCTTGATATGATTTGCAAACTTGTCTATTTGACTCCTCATTAGTTTACATTTGTGATGGTCATCATCTTCCCCATACAGTATGGCATATCTGAATTTACTTACTTTTGGTTCTGTGCATGTTGCTTTGACTAAGCAGGTTACACATGGACAGAACTCATCTCGAAATATATGATGTAGTTTAAAGTCTCTAAATACACTGATGTTTTCTTTACAGTGATAGTATGTTGTATTGAAATGTCTTTTGTTTGATTGACATCCGATACATTTCTTAGCTATCATAATACTATCTCCCTTTTAATATTTGCTCATCATCTTTTTTCCTGAATTTGTTATATTCTTCACATATTTCTATACATATACCCTTAATCAAACATATTTGACATGGACATAAACTGGCGTCATACATCTCAAACCTGCATATGCATATATCATCACAATTTAAACACCCTTTACACCCTTCCATTATCTCAGACCTCTTTTTTTAGTTGTATGAATAACTGATAGTCTTCACATGTATCTATACATATACCTTTGATTAAACATATAGTGCATGGACATTTTATTTTCTTTTTATCTGATATAGTACAGTATCCATCATCGGCGCATCCTTTGCATACCATATAGTTTACCATCCAGTTGGTGTCCCTATGAATGTACTAATTTTTCCTATTGAATACTTTGTAAATGTGGCACACTCATCATATTCACATTCACATACTGATTTAACTAAACATAGTTGACATGGACATAGCATTCTATACTTGGGATACATCCAACAGTTTGGATGTCTATTACATGTTTGACAATTATGATAATAGTTTACTTTAGTTTCATTCTCCATTTAGTTTATACCCTATATATTCTTTCCATTCAAGACATGCATCTGTACACATAATTTTGACAAGGCATGTCATACAAGGACACTTAGTATGATTTCTTGCCTCTTGCAGACATACTCCTGTTTTATCAGCGACTGTACACCCTTTACATTCTTCGGCACTATTTACTGTCATAATGAGTCCCTTCACTTATTTCTGTTAGATTACTGGCGAAATCGTTACATTGGTTTTGACATACTCCTTTTATTAAACACTTTCTGCATGGGCATGTATCTATTTTTGAATTAGTTACTATACAGCCATTCATAGTATCAAAACATCCTTTACATCCATCATCCATCGTGTCTTTTGTCCTTCATCCTATTTTTGTTGTATCTATTGCATCTTGAATCAAATGTGTTATATGTATCACAACCTTCTTGACACACCACTTTGACTAGACAGGTTGTACAAGGACACATATAACTCCACTCGGTACATGAGTATTTGTTCTCTGAGCATCCTATACAGTCTTCATTTTTTGATCCCATTTCATATCCTCTTGTCCGCACATAGTATATAGTTCTTCAATGGTATATGTTGGAGTATCGTATATATCTTTATCAACTCCTATATCTATGCCTGTTAAATAGTGTACAGCTAATCTTCTACGATGTTTACAACGTGGAATATCCCCTCTGTGTGGTTTGACATAGTCATAGAAAAGATTGCAGTCTAACTTTATTGCTAATATTGATGCTTGTACAAATCTTGTACCACTCAGTGGTTTGTATGTTGATGTTTTGGATTTACACATAGGTAATATTAAGCATTGATAACATGGTGTTTGATTAATCATTTTAATCGCCTCTGTATTGGGTAAATAGATCACAGCCCGTATGACACATAGATTTGACAAGGCATTTTCTACAAGGGCACTCATTACCTTTTGCATCTATTGGACTTTTTGCACATTCTCCTGTTGGACTTATAGCTGAACACCCTCTACATTCTTCACAATCTTTAGCTGTAAGCATTTGAATACCACTCCGGATATACGTGAGTTATTTTATGTGGGTTTTCCATTCCAGTATTTTCATATAAGTCTTCCATCTTGAGTTTCAATCCATCTTGATCTCCTCCTAGGTCTATTCCTATTAGATAATGTACTGCGAGTCTTCTTTTGTATATGTCATATGTATAGTTTGCTCTAGGTCTTATATAGTCATCTAAGAGATAACAATCCTCGGTTAAGTCTACTATGTTTACATATATTGTAGTCTTGTTTAGATTTGGTGTAAGGTGTTGTACTTTGCCTTTACACATACCTAACACAATACAATTATAACATGGTGTTGGTTTAAGTTTCATGATTTCCTTGATATTATGGAGTAATGTTTGTTTTTTGATACATTGATTCAAAATCCTTACATGCAGTTTCACATATGCCTTTGATTAAACATGTCTGACATGGGCACTTTATTCTTTGTGATATAATTACAATGCATCCTTGGTTATAATCTATACATCCTTTACAACTTCTTTCTGTTTCCATGTAATCCTCTTATTATCTGGAGAACACTTGTCTGCAAATATATTATAATTATTACAAGAATCCTGACATATACCCTTTATTAAACACTCTACACATGGGCATATATAACTCCAATGTACACATGAGCCATACCTACTTGCACAACCTTTACATTCTGTTTTCATTAGTTACCCTTTATAAAGATTAAAAAAATAGAGCGATTAATTATTAACAGGAGATACAAGTCTTCTATAACTCATATCTCCCGTTAAATGATCTAAACTTATAGCAGCTCTACCATATATCCTTTCCTCCTTATAATTTGAGGTTAATATTATGGTTCATACGCTCTACATTATTTAACTAATCTTATAAGAAATGACCTTAAGATGTATTTCTATTCATCACCAGTTACTAACTGTTGTTTCTTTATTCCTTTGCCTCTGATTAATCTTAAGTGTCTTTTCTTTTCTTCTGGCATCCCTGTCACTTCTTCTTCCATTTTAATTATCTCCTGTGTGTGTAATAAATGCTTCCGTATATTTATCGCAATTTATGTCCTGCCCACATACACATTTGACTAGACATTCAACACAAGGACATATTATTTCATCTGTGGTTTCACTGATTGGCTCGTAATTACAGTTTGACTCTAATTTGTTTTCCCATAGATAACAACCTTTGCATATGTTTGTGTCATTCATCTATCCATTCGACTCCTTCCCCATGATTAAATGTTTTTCTGAATGCTTCACATGATACTTCATCACTACACATTGCTTTAACTAAACATGTTACACAAGGACATATTATTTCTTTTTTCTCCCAATCTTTTGGAGTGAAAATCACATACTGAAGCTAACTGGTTTTCCCATAAGTAGCATCCTGAACATTCGTGTTTATCGTCCATTATACCACGCCGCCAAGAGTACTTACAAATTCAGCATTCCAGAAATCATAATAATCCTTACACCCATTCTCACACATACTTTTAACTAGACATTTTCCACATGGACAATTGATTGCTTGCGGATCATTCAATCTATCACACATACGATCACCGGGGGTACTCGTTAACATATATGAATGACATGATAAACAGTCTTCATTATAGATATTGTAAATACTCATATTGCCTCACGTTACCTCCTTCTATAGATTTAATAAAAAATACCAATTACCTTTAATGTTGGGACATCAGAATTATGTCGGTCGTATACAGACAACCATTTCAATAGTCATGAGTTGACAACATGAATTTGGTGTAACCCATAAATAAATTCGCCTGTTAAACATACAAAAACATATCACTTAATTGATCCCTATTATATATCCATAGGGAAATAAGGGTGAGGATAGTTAATTTTGTATATCACATATTACCCAACATTAAAAGTAATTAGCTGATTAAACTTCTTATCATTTATTAATATATATATATAGTTTGCCTACTTGATGAATAGAATTAAAGCGCTATAGTACAAACCTATATGTGCTTTCTCTGTACTAAACTGAATAGGCGGGACTAACTTATAATCGCTTTCCTCAATACACTTATTGATGGCAGTTGCTAACTTGTTCTCATTATCTTTTGATATTATTTCGGTATGGTATTTTCCCATCTATATATCTCCTTAAATTTACATTGTGCCATCTTTATCTTTCTTTTCCTCACGTATAGGTTTAGTTATTGGTATTGTTGTTGGCATATCTGTGCACTTAATACATGAAAGACTTGTTGTTAGATTACCACAGCTAGGGCATCTTCTCATGATTTAATCTCCTTATACGATGCTTCCAATTCTTCTTTGAGTTTCCTTATTTCCTCTCCGCCGTCTAATGGAGTTGATGGTATTGTTTGACTTATACCCAATAACCTCATTGTAATATGATTATGTGATCCGCCATATGTTTGATTGTTGGGACGCCTCCATTCACCATCTTTCCATAATCTTACATTCTCTCTATCATAACAACCAATCAACCATGCATTTTCTGTAACGATTGATTTGACATAAGGTATATATGCGACCTGATCTAATAGAGTCATTGCCGTTTCAGGATACCATATGAGATCATGTCTGTGATAAGCTATGGGATGGATTATATCAGTTTGTAATACAACGTAGCATTTGCCTTCATACTCCAGTTCCATATCAACTTCTTTATTGTTGCCCATTATCTCTCCTTGTGGATTCAATGATTTCTCTTATTATATCCTCATCTATTTTGTCACGAAGTATTCTTGCTTGCTCTTTAATCATGAACTCGTCTTGATCATCACATATAACTTTGCACATTGTTTTAACTAAGCATATTGTACATGGACAATTATCATCAGTAATGCCAAGAGCACATACTCCACTTGTAGGTATATAGGTTCTACATCCTTTACATAGTTGCTTATCGTACATTTGATATCCATCTCCTGAAGGTATATACTTTATCTTTATCTAACATATCCTTATGATTCTCAATTAGCCACTCAATATATTCTATATATGTTTCACATGCATCAATGCACATGCTTTTAACTACACATGATTGACACGGGCAATAATGATCCTTTACAAAAGACACATGATTACATACAGCCGGCCCATCTACGTCAATATCTTCATCATTTTCATATGTTCGGCACCCTTTGCATTTGAATACTCTTGTCATCTAAGTCTTCCCCATTGTTCTATAAGATTTAAATGTGGATGATTTAAATGTGGATGCTCTACTCTCCATTCTTTAAATCTGTTACATGCATCATGACACATCATCTTAATTATACAATCGAAGCAGGGACATACACCCTGTTTACTTAATCCACAAAATGCAACCATATATTTTATCTTATCTTTATTTGGGGCAGTTTCATATATTAAACAACCTTTACAATTTTCATTGCTCATATCATAATTCTTTCTCTATAAGGTTAATATATTTATTATATTCATCACACCCATCACAGTACATCATTTTAACAAGACATAATAAACATGGACATGAGGCATTTCTTATGTGTGGTTTAAATTCACACATTGCTGCTCCGTAAGGCGCCCCTCTATTGTCCCATACTTCACATCCTTTACATGCTGATCTCATACCCACTCTCCTTTATTCATACCCATATTTAAATCTTACTAACTCAATACATGCGGTTGTACACATTGATTTAACTAAGCACGAGTTACAGGGACATCCAATATATCGTATTAAAAAATATTTGCAGCATGTGGTTGTATTGACACAAAAGTCTTTATTAAAGTTATTATCACTAATCATAATTCATCCCCATCAACATATCGTTCATTGTGTACATAGATTGCAAATAGATCACATACACTTGTACACATTGGTTTGACTAAGCATTCAACACATGGGCATACTTCTCCATTCCGAATTGCATCCCCACCACACATAGTATCATCGTTTGTCATATAATAACGACACCCTTTACACAATTCTCTATTCCTCATCCGAATTTCTCCATAAACTTTTCGAGTATCTTAATATACTTGTTAAACTCTCCACATGGAGTATTACACATGCTTTTGACAAGGCACTTCAAACATGGACACCGATGATGAGTATGTGCATGTGGTCTATGGTGGCACGATATTGTATAAGTGACAGCAGTGTTGTCCTCATATGTTCGGCATCCTTCACATAAATTAGTCATTTGGTTCGTCTCTTGTATTTTATCTTCGATTTGATAAATGGTTTATATATCATAACTTCTTTTGGTTGCCTTTTTACATCTTTAAGTAAGGTCTTAATTAGTAAGTCCTTTTGTTGTAACATATGTGGATAGTGGTCATAAATCCATCTAAGATATAGTGTGTAATTTTCACAAACTGAATTGCACATACCTTTAATTATACAAGAGACACACGGACAATAATAGTTTTTTATATAGGGTACGTAATTACAGGAAGCAAAATTATCAGTATCTTTACTTTCGTATGCACGGCACCCTACACATTTAAATTTTCTCATCTATGAAAATCTCTCCCCATGATATGATATTGCTGTTTCACATCGAATTTTTCTACTGAGGTTATAAAACTTTAAAAAAGGTTCACAAGTTACTGTACATGAAGTCTTAATCAAACATTCAGAACAGGGACATGTACGGTTATGGTCTATGACTGGTCTATTTTGACATGTAAGCGATGCATATAACATATGTGTATCTGTGTTTATGCACCCTTTACATAGTTCGTGTTTTTCCATTATTTGCCTTCCTTATAATATCCTCTGTATAAACTATAATTTTTACATTGTTGAGTACATATCATTTTAACAACACATACTGAACATGGGCATATTTCATCTCCTGGTAATGGACTACATATAACATGTCTCACTAGTCCATCGTTAAGATTAGTTAAATTCCTAAATGTATAGTGTCTTCCTTTACAACCTTCACAATCAGTCTTCATAAATAGTATCTCCACCATATTTTGCAAATTCTATACACGGATCTGTACATATGCCTTTAATTAAACACACTGAGCAAGGGCATATTCCACCGACTTCAATCATGGAGCAATCATCGTTATCAAGATCATAACTCAGGCACCCTTTACAATCGTTGGTTATCATTATAGTGGCCCCATACTACAGAAAGATAATCTACAAACAACTTACATGTGGTATCACCACACATACTTTTAACTAAACAACTTAAGCATGGGCATGACACACCTTCCTTTTCAATTGGTAAACCACAGAATACGAGATCTACTCCTTCAAGTCTATATGCTCTACAACCTTCACACTCTTGTTTATCTTCCATTGTATATTATTTCTGCCTCTTTGTAGCCAACGTCATCCCTCATTACTAAACACATTGCAAATTTAAGGCACTCTCTATAACACATTGGTTTAACAAGACATTCTTTACATGGACAATTATAGTGGTCGAGTTTATGAGCACAATACCTATCATCAACAAAACTCAAACACCCTTTACATTCAACAATATCGTTTCCAGCCGACATAATCTTCCCCCGTATCTTTATAAGCAAAAAACTCATGGCATGTATCTGAACACATAGCTTTAACTAAACATGTTAAACATGGACAATAGATGCCATTTATAGAAAGCGGAGTTTTACATACTATGTAGTCATCCCATTTATAAAAAGTGCAACCTTCACACACCTCTGCTTTGGTAATTGACATTTCTATAATACGATTGTGTAACAGGAGTCAGCATCACCTTTTTCAAAATCTGTTTGCCCATTTGATATGATAAGAGGTGCAGGAGTTTTCACGTTGCCAATCTCTTTATAAATTTCTAGCATTGCTTTATCAAGAGACTCCATTGTCTTTGCTTTAACTACGATTGTTACTTGTACCATTTGATTTCTCCTTATTCAGTTAGTAGTTTTAGAATTATTTCTTTTTTGGATATGATATCATTCCTGAGATTTGCAATTCGTGCTGCACCATTTTGACCAGTTTCATATTCATATAGGATCATACCCAATTCTTTCAATACTCGAACAGCAAAAATATAAGCATCTTCAACATCATCATATGACCATAATACAGAAGGAAAATCTTGACAATGAGCTCCTGCTTCAGTTGCTGATTTTAAAATTTTTCTTGCGCTTTTAATATCAACATTTATGCCTGTACTTTCTAATATACTTATATGTTGTTCAAAGTCATAATCCTTTGGAATTATAACATATGTTATATGAGAAAATGACATGCTATTACTCCTTATATTTTGCGAGCATATTATCTACATATTCTTGAGCTATACTGGAGTCAATCAAAAATCTCCAATGTGGATCCATCATCATATCTTCGGGTAAAAAATGTTCTGGCCATGTGCCATGCCTCATAAGATGATCATATGCTCTTATATGATTTATGTTACGTGGGTTAAACCACTGTGATATTTGCATTATTTCCATTCTCCTTGATTTAAATTATAGAAATTCCTTATAGCCCAATAAGATTCGTCTTGGCTTTCTGCATCATCTATATAAGAAAATAATAAGGAACATCTTCCTACTAGTTGATGTACTATTGTATTGATAATCTCCTGTGTTGGAAATGAATTACATCTCCTCTTTGGAGGTTTACAAATGGAATCAACATATTTGATGATTTCTTCAAACATGTTGAGTCGTTTTATTCCATCATTCGCTATCCCTTTACATATCCCCAATATTAAACAATCTTTACATGGGATCATTCTTCACAGTCCTCGTTTATTATATTTTTATAATCTTCACATAACTCTGAACATATGCCTTTGACTAAACACTCCATGCAAGGGCATATATCTACATGATCATGTCTGTGCATAGTACACCATATACTTTCTGCACTTAGTATTTGCTCATAGGTTCTACACCCTCTGCATATTTCTGGAGGATCGCTCTTTAACTTTCCATCCATCGCCATAACCTCACCTTAACATTTATATAAAGTCTCCCTTTCTTAACTTTTACATCGTACCCTTTATTATTGAGGTTGGATGTTTTTATTTTCTTGCTTTTTACTGATTCTATTTTAATAGAGGTTTGATAAGGGATACAATAATCAGTACATGAGGTTTTAACTAAACACCCTGAACATGGGCAATGTTTATATAGAGTATGAACATAAGGACATCTATCACTCCCGTTATGACACCCTTTACATTCTTCATAGTCTGAGTCTGGAACAACATCTCTATAGACTTCTGATGGTTTTATTTTTTCTAGTGCATTTGCAGCTGCCATTATTTAACCCTCATAATGATGGAAATAAGACCTTATAGCTTCCAATTTTGGTTGTGAATATGTTACACCTTCTTTATCAATTATAGAAATTTCAACATCAATGTATTCTTGCAGCAAAGAACATTTAGGTAGAAGTGTACGAAGAACAATATCAGTTGTTGCTATTCTCATTTGTGTTCTACATTCTGAAAATACAAGACAGTTTTTACATGGTATCATTCTATTCTCCTTATAATTTTGTTTGCTCCTGATCGTAAATATATCTGTTATGTTTATTTAACCTATTCTTGAATTTAAAATAGCTTAACATTTTGAATTTAAAAAAGTCAACCGTTGGGTGTGATATGAAGATAACAACTAATATAATTGCCATAACTAACGGGTTAATAGTTATATTTATGTAGTCACCGCTCATTTTAAAACCTGACAGTGCTACAGCAGATATAAGCACTCCTACTTTGATAGCAGTACTATATAATTTAACATTGCGTACACTCCGTCTGACCCAGGTATTTAATGCTCTACATCCGTCATGACACATTGGTTTAACCAGGCAGTAGTCACACGGAGACTTTCCAAATAGTAGATTATATATTTTCATTTAATATTTTAAATACCTCCTAATCAGTGATATCTTGAATGGAGAAAAATCGTCATTAGAGACACATGCAAATTCTCTTAACAAAGAACACTTGGGTAATAAGATCCTCATAATATTTGTGAAAGGGGTGACTCTTCCCATTTGTGCTTTACACATAGAAATAGTTATACAATTAACACATGGTATCATTACAACACCTCTTTATAATAATTGGCTATAGATTCGATTTTGGCAGGAGAATAGTTTAAAGTTGAATACGATCCCACCTTAACATACTCCTTTACAATAGAGCATTTCTCCAATAAGATATTTACTATTGCTCCATATAGTGATGAATGATATATTACAGACTGTGATACTTGTGTTTTACATATTGCAAATGTTATGCAGTCTTTACAAGGGATCATCATACTCCTTTCCATGCTCAAGAAAATATATAACTCTCTGCATCTGATTGGGTGATAGGTTAAATTCTGGAGAGTTCCAAATTGGTCTTGTGTATTCTTTAACAAGTGAGCACTTGGGATATAGATAACTAATAATTTTTTCATACGAGTGTGGTCTCTTTATTTGTAGTCTACATATAGCAAATGTTATACAGTCTTTACATGGTATATCAGGCATCGAGTTTCCCCTGTGGGTATTCATTTATCTTTGCTTCAATGCATCTTGCATCTTTGTTCATTGGGCATCCGTTACATTCATTTTTTTGCCTGTCATGAGGTTTTGCACCACCACAAACATAAGCTTCTTCACATCCATGCCTGCTATTACATATTACTTTTGACACTGTCGTCTCCTTTCTCTTCCGGAAAATTAAAAAATTGCTTAACATACGACATTTTATCCTTCTTTCCTTTTAACACTAAAGAACTTTCATGGTCCAATAAAATCTGTTCAAAATAAGCATTTAGATCATATGCACCTGATATTTCACAGTATTTATAAAGGATTGAACAACTATATGCTAAACGAAGAATCGTATTATCTATTAACCTCTGATTTGAATGGGTGAATTTTTTTTCATTATAGTATTTCTTTGCTCTTTCCTTACACATAACAAGGACAAGGCAATCGTTACACGGAGGATTGTTCATTTTCTTTCTTATGTCTCCTTTCTAATATGCCATTAACTTGTTCCACGTTTCTCCTTATATTTTTTTTCCACATTTAACCATACATAATGTGAATACTCATCACACATATGACTGCACATAACTTTAACGACGCAAGTAACACAGGGGCATTTATAAACTATGAATGTTGGTTGTACGTCACATAACTTGGTTGCATAACACCCCTTACATTCTATAGGTCTATTTATTGATTTATCTTCTCCCTTATCTGCTCCCATGTACCCTCATTATCTGAATCTGTTTCCACCGTTAAATAAATAAAAGGGCCAAAATGGCCACTATATGTAGAATCTGAAACTCCTGGCATTGCATCAAGATGATCGCATAAATAAACATCGTCATCTTCTTGGTTTAAGATTTTAAGTAAGTCTTCCTTCTCAACTTCAATAGCATATTCAGTTTTTGTTTTTTCTATGTTTTTGATTGTCATACAGGTACTCCTATTTTGAAGTTAAGTCTTAATCGTTCTACTGTTGTGTCTGTTAACTTTAATCTTATAATCAAACTACCATCACTTCCTCTTGCTAAATATGCAAGTCCCTCAACTCTATCATCATACATAAGGAATCGAAATACAGTAACCTCCATTTCAGCAAGCGATATTTTATCTATTGTGACATCTAAGTTATATTTTTCTCTAACTGCTTCTTTATAGGGATCACATACCTGACTGCAACATGCCACCGTAAGACAGGCATTACATCCTTTATGTGAATACATTTGCATTAGAGTTTCTTTGGAGTGTTGGTTGTTACTGTTTCTTCGATGGGAGTTGGGGTTAATTGTTGGGGGGTTGTTGATTTGCTGTTTGATATAATCATCATCATAGAAGCAAATAAAATAGTGGCAGCTAAAATTAGACCCATTATTATTGCCCTAATCTTCATGCCCCTCATGAATTGTTTGGCAGTAGCACTGGGATCAACTGTGAAGTCATAATTACTTAACTTCCTTCTTACTTCTTCGCTTCTCTGACTTATTCTCTCAGAAGTTTCTTCCATTCGCTTTCTCAATCTTTCTTCACTACCACGAATTGTTAGTTCTGCACGCTTAAACATTTGATCGCTACGGGCAAATGTGTCGTTAAATGTTTTATCAAGGCTTTTAAATATTTTATCCATTTCAGAAGTGAGTTGATCTCTTTCTTCCTTAGTATATATTATTCTTGGGGTCATGCCCATATCAATTCTCCTTTGATACAAATACTGCTAACACAGGCATATCAGTTGAATCATATGCCATGACAGTTAATATTGCCACATTGTCAGGATTACATTTATGCCAATATTTTCCTATAGCATTTAATGTAGACTCCTTGGATTCATCATCAAGTGAGTTCCATTCCCCAGTGATATATACATAGAGGCATGGAGGATAGCTATTATCATACTTGAATGTATGTTTGAATATAGATTGTTTCTTTATGGAATCCTGTAGACATGAAACTTGTGGATTTTTAATCGCTTTATTCTCTTTGATGACCTTTCCTGTTAATGTTGAACCTCCACATCCGACCATATTACATAATAGCCATATGAGAAATACAACAGAAATGAAGATACCAATTATCTTCAATTTTTCTTTGTTCATTATTCTTCTCCTTCATCTCTTATCACTATTGTTTTAAACTTGTCTGGTGAGATATCCAACATCTTAGCTGTTTCATTAATTACATAATCAACATCACGTTGAGGTCCTTTATATAGTATTTGTTGTGTTTTCATTATATGTAACTGAGCAATCACATTTTATAGCAACACTATGCATCAATTCAACAAACAATCTTTTGTATGCAGCTATATCAGCAACTTTAACAATAGGAATTTTATCTGCATCGCTCATGTTTGCAACCTCCCGCTGTTTATATTTTTATCTAATCATTCATTATCTCCTTCATATGTACACGTACATATTAATTAAACTAAGTATTAAAATACTTTTCAAAACTACACGAACTTATGTTCTTTAATATTAGACTCATGGACCCTTCTCAAAGAATACAAACCTGTGCCTCTACAATGTTTACAATACTGTTGTCCATCTGGAACTATTGCACGACTGAAATATCCATAGAACTCTATATCCCTATCGACACAATGTATTTTATATGTAGGGGCATCAGGATCTCTTTCAAATGTTAAATCGAATGGTGGTCGCTTTTCTTTAGCCATTGCTTCTGATATCCAGTCTGTTACTCCGGTACCTGTACATGAAGGACATGCTAATGCAACACCCATAAACATTCCTTTTCTGGTCATTTCAAGACCCATGTTAATCAATGCAATAAACTTGCTAATAGTCATATCGGATATCTCAAATGTTTTACAATCATGGGTAGTAAGATGAAGATCGCCTGATGGCATCTGCCCAATCATTTTCCAATTATCAACATCCAATACAATTTTACTAGCAGCTAATTTATCATTTTTATTAATCAGAGTGAGATTTGTCATTTGAGAATGCCTTAAAAAATTGCACACCAAATTTGGTAATCATGACTTTATTATCATTCACCACAATCAGTCCTTTGTCTAAGAGTTTTGAAATACAGAGGTTTAATTCCGCAGGTCTGAAGTTCATTGCTTCCATTAAAGAGATCTTTTCAATTTTGTTATTTTCGATTGATTTGTTCTTTCCAAACTTAGCATGCTTATAAATCACCTTGAGTAATTTATTAACATTTATAGTGGAATCCTCATAGTATGAATATGTTTTCGTTTCTTTCTGTGTATTATGCTTATGTAATTCATATAATGCATAAATCACAATAACACAAATTGCTAATATAAAAAAATACAGAGTCATTTATAATTCTCCTTTCACTTGTTACATTCTTGGCATGGCATATGGATGGACACCTGAATCATGCTCTTCTGTTAATTTGATTACTTTGAAGTGCCCTACTTGTGCTTGACCATCAGCGACTCCACAATTAGGACAAACTCCGCCTCTTCCTGTTGACACCACCCCCTTTTGAAGCGCAATTTCAAATATTATCCCACAGTTAGGACATCTGAATTTTGCTAAAAATTGATTTGCATTTGCTTTAACTTCTACTGACATTATAATTCTCCTTTTCATGAAAAAAATCTAACTAATTTTCATTCTTCATTTATTAATATATATAGTTACTAAGCAATCAACCCATCATAAACTGCCATTTCAAATGCTAAAGACAATGGACTGACAACTCCAGTAAGATAATCTTTTGCAGCTTCTTTATCACCTTTAAATAATGATTCAAGTTCATGACCATAGCGTGCATAAAATACATATGGCACTTTTGGGTCCCATGATTTGCAACAATACAAATCATAATATGCTCCAGAGTATTCAGTGCTTGATAGGTATATTAAATCAGAATCCGTATTAAAAAATATTTGAACTGCAGTTTCAATGCTCTGTGATTCTGGATATGTTTTAAGACGAATATGTGGTATGTATGATTTTGGAAAGTCTGGATATTTAATAGTTATGCTTTTTGTCAAACCTTTCTTTATTTCTTTAACTATAAGATGAGACATAAGAGGATCCCAGATTTTACACATACTTACTTCAACCATGGAATCCAATTGATATACTATCTCATCTCTTATCTCAGTGTATGCACCCAAGTAGTCATTCATATTAATCTACATCACATGAACAAAAAGCTTCACATTGACAAGAATTTAACATTGTGTCTGTATCATCTTGTAGATCTGAACTTCCGACTGCTGTTATTGATCCACCCTGAACATATACATTTGTTGTGACATTATAAGTGAAATAAAATTGACTTAATGCATTTAAGGCAGCTTTTAATTCATTATAATAAAGAGAATCTATTCTTGACCCTTTAAGTGGTCTTGCACTCCAAGTTGGTATTGGAAGATCTCCTCCTTCTGTAAAACATGTGAAGTCACAAGAACAGGCTGCATAACCAAAACATACTGCATCACATTGGTCACATACATCAGCATTACAAGCAGAGTCACAAGTACATGCGGTATAACCAAAACATGAAGAATAACATTGGTCACAAGCATCAACGTTACAAGCAAAGTCACAAGAACACAATGCATATGAATAGCATTTTGCATCACAAGTATCACATACATAACCATCATATGTATAACATGTATTATCACAGGAAACACATGCTGAATACTCATAGCATGCAGCATCACACTGATCACAAGCATCTGAGTTACAAGTTGTATTACAAGTACATCCTGTATATCCAAAACATGAAGAATCACATTGATCACAAGCATCAGAATTACAAAGCGAATCACAGGTACATGATGTATACCCATAACAGGTTACATTACAACTGCAAGTACTATCGGCAGCATAAACATGACATGATATATCACAAGTATTACATGCTGTATATCCATGACACGCAGTATCACATTGGTCACAAGCATCAGTATTACAAGATGAATTACAGGTACATGCGGCATACCCATTGCAAGTTGAATTGCAAGTTGAACAATTTACTCCATTATCTGTATAACATGCATTATCACAGGAAACACATGCTGAGTAACCATAACATACAGCATCACATTGGTCACAAGCATCAGCATTACAAGCAGAGTCACAGGTACATCCTCCATAACTATAGCATGTTGCATTACATATAGTACAGTTTGTACCATCTCCATATCTTTGATAAGCTTCTATGACCGCAGTTCTTAGTTCTAGAATATGATCATGATGAATAACTACTCCAGGTGTTACAGAACTAAACCCTGGATAATCATTTGTACATGCGGGAGTATGAGCATCACATGTCATTATATTATTCCTCCTATAGTAGTCATAAAAGCTCTATTTATTTTGCCAATCAATTTATAATACTTACACAAATCTTTTTGACATTTAAAATCATAAAACTTATCGACCAATGTATCTTTATTGCTATTTATATATTTTGCGTAATTACATCTTAAACATGTTGTAGCTATACACCGTTCACATTCATCATCATATATATGATCTGATAAAAGTTCTCTAATTTTTCGAATATTATATAACAAGTATTTGTTATTAATGCTAGAATAATTAAATGGGAATTGATTTCCACCATATATTGCCCCATGACATAAATATACTTCTCCATCTACATCAATTGCACACATAGTTGTACCACTACCACAGATACGTTTTGAATTTTTGGAAAACCATGTCAATAAAGCATGATCTTTTCCATTATATATATGATATTCCTTCTTTGCTATTTCTAAAAGACTTGTTTCTAAGTCTTTCAAATAAATATCTTCAAAGTTACTGTTGTAATAATCTATGGTTGGAGCATATCCTATCATGTCTCCAAAACGTTTCCGTAGATTATATATATCATCCCATGCTTCAGACATAAATTTAAAGTCTTTTGGCATTATTGTAGATTTAATCCTAAAGTTAAAACCATTGTCAAACAGAGTTTTCATCCCAGCTATTGCAATCATTGAAGTGGGGTTATCTGCTTTATCAATTCGTCTTAAATTATGTATTGGGTTTCCATCATATGAAATTTGAATATTGGTTTTTTCTTTGTCAATTTCACAGATTATTGGTATTAGGTTATCTATATTTGAACCATTTGTATATATCATAAAACTTATTCGATCATCATTTTTAAATTCATCTATGATGTATTTCATAAGATTACAATTAAGTGTGGGTTCACCTCCCCAAAAAACAATATTTATGGTTTCAAATATAGATTTAAACCATGTATCATCAAACATTGAATAAATTACTTTTATAATTTTAGAAGGGTCATCATTAAGGCTATTTGTTTTCAGCCTTTTCTTTTCATGACCTTCAAAACAATACTCGCATTTGAAATTGCAATGCTCAGTTAAATTAATTTCAACTGAAAATTGTTTAGATGTATTTCCTTTTTCTGTAACCTCTTTTAATTCATTAAGCTTTTGGGTCAATGCCTCTTTGTAGCTGTCTGCCATATTCTTTAACCTCTTCGATTAATTCATCATCAATTTTGATTTGTTCTACGTATTCAGAAGCTTTATCAATTACCATCAAACCAAACTCTCTATCATGCCTAGTTAAATGCTTAGAAGCTTCTATCAATAAAGATGCAGCACAATATAGATCAAAATTCTTATCCATTTATTCACCTCTCCTTCACTTATGCGTAAGTTGCCGTCCCCGTTATGTTGATATCATAGCTCCCTGTTAACCTCGCTGATGGTACTGTTCCTGACAGTAAATTATCTGCATTAAGCGGAACATTGTTAGCAGCAAGATCAGTTGCTAACTGTGTTAAGTTATTTGCAGTATAGATCACAACCCAAGTTGTTGAATCAGCATAGCTAAGCGACTCGTCTATTTCATTGTAATGCAGTCTCGCTTCTTCGGCTTGACCGTGGGCAGATGGAACTCCATATCCTTTAGGCATGAAGAATTTTCCTTTCATATCCACTTTATAAAATCTCATGATTACTTCCTCCATTGTAAGTAACAAAAGTAACTTTATCTAATATTTGTTGGTGTTTCATTTTAAGTATTATTTTCAATTCTTCAAAAACTTTATATTCGGCATTAAGTTTATCCAATATGGAGTCTGAAATAGCTCCGTCAGCAGCTTTCTCTAGTCTAGCTTTACAATCTTCTAATGTAGTATTCATTACTATACCTTTAAGTGTATAGTTAAATTCTCTTGCAATAGTTTTCCATAAAAATAAAGATTCAATTGTTAGATTTGCTTCATCAATAATGATAGGGATTCCTTTAATCATATGACTCCTTGCAATTAAATCCATTGAGGCATATACAATATCGGGATTTGACATTTTCGTTGTTTTAAATGCTTCTCTAATATGATCGAACGAAATTATTTGATGAGGTCCATTTATAAGTTCGCTATCTACATATTGAGTTTTCCCCGAAAAATCTACACCTATCATAACAATAATATCTCGGGGCATTTTACCCTTGGCCATAACAAAGTCCTTTCATAGTTTTATTCTTCAATAATATCACAATTTAATAATACTTCAATAATACTTGGTTCTATATTTTCTGGAAGATCAGTGAATTTAATTTTATAACTATCAAGCTCTACGTCATCCTCCAGTATTTTGTTAAATGCTTCCATCTGAATTTCTCGTTCAGCAATTGCATCCTTAAATTTATTTCTTAGGGTTTCCATTTCTTCTGCAAACTTCCCTGCATTTTCTTTTATAACATATTGGTTACCTTCAATCATTGGTTTGTCCGTACCGGGAATTTTATCTGCCATTGATTGTGCTATTTGAACTCTTTCTCTCTCAAATTCTACAAATGGGTCAGATGCTTTTCTTGCTTCATTTAGAGCATCAACCTCTCCCTTTATTGCAATTTTATTCTTTGCAATAAAATAACTAAAGATTACATTCTTTTTCTGCCCCTGTAGTGTTTCAATAACTTGCCATAAATTCAATATATTGCTTTTTGATGTTTTCATAAAATAATATCTTCCTTTATTCTCTATTATTTATTTGTTCTAAAAATAGTTCTATTATAAAGATTTCTTTACTAACCATATAGTTTTTTCAAGGACTTCTTTCTCTAAAACTTTAGTTTTTTCATCCTTTTCTATATCTTTTGATTCAATTATATCTAAAGATAAATTAAGAAATCTTGACAACATTCTTTTTTCTTCGTTTATTTCTTGTGCTTTTCTATGCTGTGGTTTGGGATCACCAGCATATGTTGTCATATAGCATAGACATTGAGTCTCTGTACTTTTATCCATATGTATTATCTCTTGTTGTGTGCCTTCTGAATAACACATATTATAACACACACATGAATTATCTTGTTGGTCTTTTTTTACGTTATGTCTTTTTTCCCCACCCCAATTAGTTTTTAGGAGTGTAATATTATTTTCTTTAGCAAGCAGAGCAAGTTTCAATCCAGCTTCATGCTGATATTTTGCAAACATACACAACCTTTCATCATGACCAAAAATACTACCAGTTAAATCATAGTTAACTGCATAGCATCCGCCTTTACATGTCGATCTTCTAAATAACTCACACTCTTCACACTCATTATTTTCACGTTGAAAAAAGGTTATAAAGGAATTTCTCCATTCTGTATTAATGAATCCTTCATCAAATATTGATGCTATTGCTACCCCTCTATTTTTTCTGTCTTCTGTAGTCTGATTATGTTTATTAAATCTATGACATGGAAAACAATACCCATCAATTGTCCAACTACAATAATGATTACCTGCTCCACATGGATTTTGAACAGGTTGTACCTGTCCATTAATTCTTGCTTCATCATTAAGGTGTTTAATGATAATTGGATTTCCTTCAAGATGGCGTTTAATTTGGTAATTTACTATTAAATCCAGCTGTTCTTCTAACAATTCCCAATCCTTTTGTGTAAAAGTTCCCTCATAAACTGGAGAATATGCAAAATCATCAATACCAATATCCTCAACTAAATATTGTACATTTTCAAAAAACCAAGGTATTGTATCTACTGATATAGATGCCCTAACTCTTTGCTGTGGAAATATCTTTTTTGCTTCTCTTAAATTTTTATCAACTAAATGCCATGACCCTTTTCCATCAATCGTTTTACGATGAAGATCATGTGCAGGTTGAACTCCATCAATTGAAATCAGCATAGCACTTTTATGTTCAATTAACCACTCTAGTCTATCTGGAGTATATAGAAGGCCATTTGTAGTTCCTCCAAATTCAACATCAAAATTCTCTTGTCTTGATTTTTCTTCTGTATAATAGACTAATTTCTGTAAAAGTTTATATTTGATAAGAGGTTCTCCACCCCACCATGATATAGTCCTTTTTGATCCTTTGTCTCCAAGGGCAATGAACTTATCAATAATTTTAATACCCATTTCTTCACTTAAATCTTTTGTAACCATATTGTTATTCTGATGCCATGTAAAGCAATAATCACATGCTAAATTACATCTTTCAGTCAAATCAATAGTACAATTATTCAACCCACTTGCCATATTATTCTCCTTTTTCAAAATAGATTTATTGTTGCATTTGAAGTGAATGAGATACGTATTTTCGTGTCCTCTCCAAACGATTCATTCTGACTTCCGGAGTATTTCCTTATATACCCACTAGAAGTTTTTGTTATATGAAAATCCTTTATATTCTGTATTTTATAAAACAATATCCATCTATTGGAACTCCATCTTTCATGGCTACATTTTCAACAACATTATCTTCAAAAGTAGTGAATCCAGCTATTAGTAATGCCTGCCCTATAAATGGAATATTTGGTTGTATAGATATAATTTTATTCTTATCATCATATTCATCAAATATTTGATTAATTGCTTCTTTTATTACAACTGCTGATTTTATATAACTTGGAAAATATAAATTTAATGGAGCTGCATAAGTAAATATAATAGTATCATCATTAGGAGGCGAAGCTACTTCTACATTATATATCATCAGCAATTTACTTTGATCATCAGATAGTATTTGTTTAGTATTGTTATTAAAAACTTGACAAAATGCTTCAAATGTATTTAATTCATCAACAATCAGATATTGGCCAAAGCTAGTACTAATAGCTTCATCAAATAATTTTTGTTTACTTTTTTCACTGCATGGCTGAATTATCATTTTATTTTCTCCTTAACTTATCAACAATAATCATTCGGCCAGAATTTCCTTTAATGGAACAATCAGGATAAATGCTCCGAATAAATTCTTTCATTTTAACTCTTGAATACCAATTATCATATATAACAGATGACTCCCAATTATATTTGATTATTCTGTCTGTGCCTGACTTCTTTTTATTAGTCATGAGAGGTTCAATTATAAATACATATCTTGATGATACTCTCAACCCTTCTTTTAACATTGCTCTATATGAGGGTTGATGTCTTAGTACATCATAAAAAACTACAGCTCCGAATGTTTTAGTTCCGAAAGATAATGATTCTCCATTATCAAGACTTACATCAACACCTGGAAATTTATCTTCAAACATATCTATAAACGTCTGTGATATATCTACGCCCTTATACCTCTTTCGATATTTCTTTGGAAGATTCTTATATAAAGCTCCAGATCCACTACCAACATCTAAAATAGAAGTTGGTTTTTTACTTGAAATAATATGAGCATATTTCTTTCGTTCATTCTCATAATGTTTGATTCCCCAAAGAGCCTCTAACATATTACACACGTTAGAATCATTCCAATAATTATTATATCTACTCATTTTAATCTCCTTATGTACATTTGAACCAGGCGTTATGTTCCTTCCCAGCAATGCAGGTTGAACAACATATATCAATGGTACCATCCATTTTATTTTTTCTTAACTGCCTTATTTCTGGACCATTCCATATATCTTCAATATTTTCTGAATGTAAGTTACCCAGATAATGATTTTGCATATTTGGACAGCAGCTAACAAAACCCTCATTTGATACTGTTGCCATATTCCATGGATCATAGCACATACTATCCTGTATTGTTTGCCATAGAGATGTTTCTTCTATACTTTCATATACTAACTTGCCACATATCGGGATGCCTAATTTCTTTGCCAAAATATCAGCTTCAATTATTAATTCCTTTACTCTGTCTGGATCATACTTGCATATATTTTCTTTTTGAAATTCCTCTGCATAATCTCTCAACCATACTTCGTAAGGTTTGATTATAGAAAAGTAATCAATGTTATCATTCGATGCTGATTTGATTAGGTCAAGAAGTTCATCTATATTTCTTTTGAATAATACAATAACAAATCCCATAACGCAATAGTCGAAATGGGGGTATGTTTCTCTTATCTTATTAATTTTATCAATATTCTTCCTTACTAAATCATAATTGCCATTCTTTCTTATATTTTCGTAAGTTTCTTTTGTTGCTCCATCCATTGAAATAGATAATGTTATTCTTTTATCTAATATAAATTTTATACGTTCCTCTGACATAGGTATATTCAAATTGGTACAAGCAGTTATAGATGCTGCTGGAGCATATTCTCTTAATAGTCCTAGAAACTTTTCAGGATCCTTATGAAGGAATGTCTCGCCTAATCCACTTACAGATATTGATTTAGCATCATGCAAATAATCTTTTAATTCATGTATTAGTTCAAATGGCATATCCCCTGCAAAGTTATACCCTCCCCTCTCTAGTATTGTTCTTGGACAAAAAACACATTTAAGATTGCATGTAGTTGTAGCAGCAATTGCCCATTGAGTAGGTGGTTTTGCAATGTACGAGCCGGTACGATTAATACAATCATCTAATATTTCTTGATAAAATGGATTTTGCCCTTTTCTTATAATCATTTTATACTCTCCCTTAAATATTTCAATTTGTGTCGCAAATACCATTTTACTTCTGTCAAAATATGATTGATTGGGAATGACATTGATTCCTTCCATTCAAAATGTCTATTATAACATTGCTCATAAAATGCCATAGCATCTAATATCTGCCATGTGTTACTATTATCATCATATGATTTCATATCATTAAAAGTATGCTGCATTTCATGACATATATATTCTTCATCAACAGATAATAATTTATAACCAGCTCCATGCAATCTACACAGAAATTCAAAATCACCAAACCAACAAAAATATCTTTCATCGAATAGTCCTGCTATTCTAACTGCAATAGGATTAACTAAAGCACAGGATAATAACCATTTATCTGTTTTCTGTTTTTCTGTTTTACCCTCTGGTGTTAGTAGTATTGATTCTTGTTTGAATCCAACAATCCCAATTTGGTTATTCCATGTGTGTGGATCCTGCCCTTTTGGAACTTTGAAGTTATACATTTTATCATACATAGATGTTAACCATCTTCCATCTTTTATTTCAACATCATCATTCAATATTACAAAATGATCTGATGATGGTAGTGTTAATATTGCTTTGTTGTATGCTTTAAAAAATCCTAAGTTTTCTTCTAAAGAAATAATCTCTTCTATATCATCTCTCTCATATACAAATTTATAATCATCTTTATTAACTCCATTCAATACAACTTTGATTGATATATTTTCATTGGTAGTTAATTTTAAAGAATCAAGTGCACGTTTTAATCCTTCTGGATAAGTGTACGATAATAACAATACCCAAGTATTCCTCATTAATATTTCTCCTTTATTTCATATCTAAATATGATATATAATCATCATATGTTACAATATGTTCCCAATTTCCTGATACTTCTACTCCATACACAGGAAATCGTTTATAAACATAGTCAATTAGATATCCAGGAGCATCATGTTTGTAATTATTAATACATTCGTTTATCATGTGAAGGTATTCTTTAGCAATAATATATATTCCTAATTCTATATACTCTGCGTTCTTATATGTTGTATGCTCTGCAAACGTATCAATTACATTATCATCTCTTATTGTCAATCCACCAGAAAGTAAAGTTTGTGGAATTGATAATTTATTTTGGATTTTTTTTATAGGAATGGTAATTGTTTTGGTTGAATTGAATTGTGTTAAAATCTCATCTAAGGAAAAATCAAATAAGATATCACCAACAATAATCATTATATCATCATTAATATTTTCTTTTTCAATTAAATGTTGAATATTATCTAAACATCCACAATCTTGAGTATTATGTAATAGTCCATTACATAAAATAGATATATTATCTCTATTAGCGTATTTTTCTTGAAATAAATGATCAGATAATGCATTTGTTATTAGGTATATATCAAAATCAATTTTGTTTAATAGTTTGTCTAATATAACAGTTCCATTATCAATATTGAGTAATGACTTTGGGACTCCACTAAATCTAGTTCCAAACCCAGCACATGGAATTATTGCCTTCATATATTCTCACCTTTCTATTTTTATTATGATACATATGAATAACATGAGTAATCACAAGTACATCCTTGATATTCATAACATTCAGCATCACAAGTATCACAACCATAACCATCATCTGTATAACATGAATTGTCACAAGTATTACAGGGGCCATAACCATAACATGAATCATCACAAGTGCATGTTCTCAAGAATGATGGAAATGGACTTATAGTCATGGCAATTCAGCTCCTTTCGATTTATATTATGTTCTACATATTTAAATGTATGTCTTATCCAAATATAACTGTTTTTTGTGATGGAGATGCAAAATAAGGTCTTCCGCCTATTTCTAAATAAGGATCTTTATCTATACCTGTATTATCAGAAAAATACATATTCAGTCGTTGCCATGCAGCACCAGGAGTTGCATTGAGATAATCATGAACGTATTCTCTGACACATAACTTGGTTAGTCCAGTTTTATTGATAGCAGCAACACCCGTTGGATTAAATGTAAATACGTTATATTCAAGTTGATTCCATGCGGCTATATAATCAAAATAACTTCCGGAGAAAGCATCAAAATCTGCATTGACTAAAGTATCTCCTTGAGTTCCTTGTTGAACCGATACACCATCTCTATTATATACGTCTGTTGCTCCGTGTATATGTAGTTTACATGATGATGGAGTATAGGTTATACCATCTGTATCAAACATGAAAAAAGCACGCCATATATAAAAACCAGAAAAATAATATGCTGCAATCGTGTTAAGATAGTCTCCAGTAACTGTAGCATATCCATCGGTTTTTCCATGAGCATTAGGCCATGTCGCCCCACCACCTTTAACAATTCCATCAGTAGCTTCTGCATAATATATATCAGCATCAATATAACTACTCTTTGATAGTTCATCTTTACATCCAGAATCTGCATATTTAATATATTCTAATTCACCTTTAGGGGTTAGTTGTAAAGTATGAAGTGTTTCGTCAGAAAGAATATTAAACGCACTATCTATTAATATAGGTTTGCTTATCACGAATTTCACATTGTTGGTTGAATCAGTAATGATGAAATTCCCTTGGTCATTTGGTTGGTAAAACTTGCCACTGACTTTGACCTCACTCATTCCTTCAGTTGATGGTCTGATAGTTTCATCAACAAAAGAAATCAAATCGTTTCTTATATATAATCCAGTTAGATGTAATTTATATACTATTTTGAAATCGTTTTTAACATTGGGTGATTTGATTAATTGCCTAGTCCATTGTCTATTACTTTGGATGACCATACTTCCTAAATCAGTTGTGATTGCATCAATATTATCACACTTATTCAATTTGATGTCTTCATTAATACCATCCAATTCAATAGTTTCGATTGTAAATTCTAATTGCTCATTGCCCAAGTGTTGATTGTTGTCAGGTCTTAATCCTAGAAACTTAAATTTATTTCCGCCCTTTTTAATACCAACAGATGTAACATTACGTCTTGAAATTTGAGCATCCTCATTAGATTTTAATTTAACACTTTCTTGATGATCTAATTGTATAGGTTGTAATTCGTTATATGTAGTATAATAATGAGGGTTGCTTAAACTATAACATCTATGTTTTTCAGTTCCATTGCTAAACTTCACACGTTCTAGAGTTTTGTGTATCGGTATTCTTTCGATTATTTCCATTTGTTATTCTCCACTCCTTAGCTAGCACTAATCGTAACGGATAGACCTTTAGGCGCTGTGGCACCAACATCAGTAATGTCTACATAAATTAGATCACCTTCATTAAGATCATCGCTTGCTGTATCAATGACATATGGTATTGCTGCAGTAATTGATGAAGTTTCTCCTACATCAATTGATAATTCAGTAGATAAAACATTAACATCTGAAGTTCCTCTTCGTCTTCTTATTTGAACATTAGTTATACCATCTGCGCTTGATGTATGGTGTGTGGCAACAACTCTTATAATATCTAATGCACTCATACTATTTGGTATAACTATACCTATTGTACCATCTCCTGTAGCTACATCTTCATCACTCCCATAAGGCATCAAACCAAATGATGTTAATGATTGACCATCTATACCTGATGTGCCTGAACTTCCGCTTGTTCCTGAACTTCCACTTGTTCCTGATGTAACGCCTATTGCTGATGTACCTGAAGTACCTGCTACACCTGATGTTCCACTTGATCCTGACGAACCTGATGTACCTGCTGCCCCAGATGTTCCACTTGATCCTGATGTACCTGCAGCACCTGATGTTCCACTCGAACCGCTAGTACCGCTACTTCCTGAACTTCCAGATGTTCCACTTGATCCTGATGTACCTGAACTTCCAGATGTTCCACTTGTTCCTGAACTACCTGAACTTCCCGACGAACCGCTTGTACCTGAACTTCCACTACTTCCACTGCTTCCTGAAGATCCACTTGATCCTGATGTACCTGAACTTCCCGACGAACCACTTGTACCTGAACTACCAGAAGTTCCACTAGATCCTGAACTTCCACTGCTTCCTGATGAACCTGAAGATCCTGAACTTCCTGACGAACCAGATGTTCCACTTGTACCAGATACAGCTACATCTACTCTTGATATATTTTCAAATCTCCAATCTAAATAATCAGCGCCTTCGTCAGTTGTTCGTATGCGTGATTTAACATCGTTTGAATATGAATCACTTGACTGATATATAACTGTTGCTATTGGTTTGATCTCTGGAAATAATATATTATCTAACACCAAACTTTTAATCTCAGTTAATGCACCTTGTCTGGCACTTCTCACAGTCGCATAATCATTCTGACCCATAATCGCTAACATCGGTTTGTCTTTCTCAGTTGTTGCAAATATATGATATAAAACAAATTGATTATTTGTAACTTCACTTAACTGCCACGATCCACCAGTATATTCATTCCAAGCCAGTCTAGTGCCAGTTTACAGTTCGTTTCCACTCATTATCATTAATCATATAATAAATTGGAATACCAGTTGTTGAAACTATGGTTGAAATCGTGGTATATAAATCTTCGTCAGTAACACTACCAGAATTAATCCCATACTGAGCAGCACTAGCATCGTCCCCACTACCATCAACATCCATATCTATTAATGAAAGTCCACTAATATATCTTAGACCTTCTGT
>JAFCCM010000104.1 GCA_017610225.1 Candidatus Aenigmatarchaeota archaeon
GTTGAAAATGGTGAAACTGTATTAAAATACTTGAAGGTTTAAGCCTTCTCTTTTTTTGGTGATATTATGGTCGTGTATGCGGGACGCTGTGGAAAAATATTAAATAATATTAAATGTCTATCTGATAAACCTGAATGTAAATTATGTTCTGCAAATATTGGATATGGTTTGATTAAACCTAAAACAATTACTTGGTTAGATAAATTAAAACAAAAATTTAAATTGTGATTATTATGGATTATGTAGAATTAGTTAAGACTTTTGAAATTTTCTTTGGTACTGAATATGTTAAAGAACTAAATAAATCTAAAGACGCTGTATTTGTTGACTGGGATATCTTAGATAACTTTAATCCTGACTTGATTGATTGTTTAAAAGCTAAACCCGAAGAGGTCTTTTCAGCAGCACAAGAAGCCTTAACTAACTTAGATAAGAAACTTATATTCAGACTTACAAATATACCTAATAGTGAAATTGTCTTAATAAGTGATATTCGTAGTGAGAATCTATGTAAATTAGTATGTATTAAGGGTGTTATTAAACAAGCTAGTGATGTGCGTCCTGAGATTGTATCTACTCAATTTGAATGTGATACCTGTGCAGATACAGCTACTGTACTTCAAGATAAAGCAACATTGATATATCCTCATAAATGTGATTGTGGTGGAAAATCATTTACCATTAAACATAAAGTACTTAGAGATATACAACGTATTAAATTAGAAGAAGACTTATCCACTTTATCTGGAAAACAAGCACAAAATATAAATGTAATACTTAAAAACGATTTAGTAGATAAATCATTCCAAAAGAAAATTATACCCGGAAATGAAATTGTGATAACTGGAATATTAAATGATATATCTATAAAAGAACAAAATAAAGAAACTAAAAAGAGAGAATATGTAATAGAATGTAATAATATAGATATGATTAAATCTGAATTTGATGATATTGACATCACAGAAGAAGATGAAATTGAAATTAAACGTATTGCTAAGGAAGAAGATGTTATTACATATTTATCTACAGCTATTGCGCCATCTATATATGGATATACAACAATTAAAGAAGCTTTACTTTTACAATTAGTTAGTGGTGTTCAAAAAACACGATCAGATGGTATTGTCTCTAGAGGGGATATACATATATTACTTATAGGTGACCCTGGTTCTGGAAAGAGTCAAATGGTTAAATTTATGACAACTCTAGCACCTAAAGGGTCTTATGTTTCAGGTAAATCAACTACAGGTGCTGGGTTGTGTGTTAGCCCTAATAGTAAATTAATGATTGATAATGGTTCTATAATAGATATAAAAACATGTCTTGAAGATACAACGCCTTTTACTAAACAATATAATGATTTTATAAAATATAAAGATACTAATATTTCATTTTGTGTTCATAGTATGTCAAATGATTTGAAAATGCAAATTAAACAACCATCTAAACTATGGAAAATACAAGTTCCAGAATATGTTTATGCAATTACAACACATACAGGTAAAACGATTGAACTAACAGGTAATACACAATTATATAATAAATCAAAAAATAAGACACAATGGAAAAAAGCTATAGATTTAGTTATTAATGATTATGTTGCTAGTCCAACATATATAGAAACAAAAACAAATAAAGATCTTTTTGTTGTTGATTTAATTGATGAAAATCCGTTTTTATTAAATATGAAAGATACTTTAAAAATAGTTTTAAACAAATTAAAATTAAAATATGGGACAATACGTGCAATAGCTAATAAATTTAATATAAATGAAAATCAATTATATCATCATTGGGTTAATAATAAGGCTTTTGGACAAATTTCTTTAAATAAATTTAAAGAATTATGTTTAGATATTAATTTTAATTATAAAGATAAAATTTCTTATGTTAGTTTATATAAAGGCAAATCACATAAATTACCAATTAAAGTTAATAAAGATTTATTATATCTTACAGGATTAATTGCAGGAGATGGGGATTTAAGAGAAACACCTACTAAAACTATAAGTATTAGATTATCTAATACTAATAAGACATTACAAACAGAATTTAAAAGGATTTTAACAAATGAATTTGATTTAAAATATGATATACAACCACAAACTCAAAAAAGACCTGAAGCAACTAGAACACATTCTAAATTATTAGGTAATATTTTAATTAAATTGGGAGTGCCTTTATCTCCTAAATCTAATAAAATATATATTCCAAATAATGTTCTATCATTAAATAATTCCTTATTATCTGAATACATTTCTGGCTTATATGATTCAGATGGTACTGTATATATTAGACCTAAAAATAAACATGGTAGTCATAATATCTCTTTATGTAGTTGTTCTGAAACATTAATAAAAGATTTACAATTAATAATGTTACGTTATGGGATACATTCATCTATACGTAATAGACCACCAACAACAGGAGTTATCTGTGGTAATTACACAAGATATATTTTAGAAATCTATGGAATACAAGATATTTTAAATTTTATTAAATCTTTTAATTTAAGACATCCTATTAAAAAAGAAAACTTAAATAAATTATTTAAACTACTTAAAGACACTCCACAAAATCAAGATATATTAAAATGGGAAAAAATAAGAAATATAACTAAATTAAAACCTACTTATAATCATGTATATGATTTAACTATAGAAGATACACATAATTTTGTTGTAAATGGGTTATTAGTTCATAATACTGCAACAGTTTTAAAAGATGAATTTACTGGTGGTTGGGCATTAGAAGCTGGTTCTTTAGTATTAGCCAATGGTGGATTATTAGTTATAGATGAAATGGATAAAATGAATGATACTGATAGAAGTGCAATGCATGAAGCGATGGAACAACAAACAGTAACTATATCTAAAGCAACAATACACGCAACACTTAGTTGTAAAACAATAATACTTGCTGCTGCAAATCCTAAATTTGGTAGATTTGATAACACGTTATCTATAACAGAACAATTAAATCTTCCAGATACTTTAATTAGTAGATTTGATTTAATTTTTCCAATTAAAGATATTCCTAATAAAGATAATGATTTGTTAATCTCCGGACATATACTTAATGCTACAAATAAACCAACTAAATTATCTAATGATTTTATACGTAAATATATAGCCTTTGCACGTTCAATTAAACCAAGATTAACACCCGCAGCAATTAAACGTATACAAGAATTTTATGTAGGTATACGTAATCAACAATCTGAAGTAGTTACACTTACAGCTAGACAATTAGAAGCTTTAGTTAGATTATCTGAAGCAAGTGCTAAATTACGATTATCTAACAATGTTTTAGTTAGAGATGCAGATAAAGCTATTGAGTTATTAGATTCTTGTTTAGATGAAATTGCAACTGATCCAGATACAGGACAACGTAATATAGATACTATGTATGGTTTAAATCCTAATAAGAAACATAAACATATTGATATTATACATGTAATTGATTCTATTACAATTGGTGGTCTTGCTAATGAAAGTGAAGTTATTTCTAAAGCTTTAGAATTAAACATATTTGAAAATGAACTTCAAGCTGAACGCTTTTTAAATCAATTAAAGGATGAGGGAGAGCTATTTAGTCCTAAAAATGGATACTTAAAAAGAGTAAGATAAACACACTTTGCATAAAAGTATATACTATTTTTAGACAAAGTATATACTTTTTACTTTTGTATGTTACTACTGGTGCTGTTTCCAAAAAGTATATACTTTTTTTTGGAGTATATACTTTGAAAAAAGGTATAAATATTTTGTTAAAAAGTGTGTTTTTTGTATATTTATATTAATTAACTATTTAATATATATATATATATATAATATATATTATATATATATATATATATATATTCTTATATAAAGATTTCGGTGTTATAATATATATATTATTATATATATTCATTATTATCTATATTATATAATATATATTATATTATATATTATTTAATATAACTATTTTAATATATATACTAAAGTATCTATATTAAACTATATAAATAAACATAAAAAAATAAAAATATATATAGATAAATCCAAAGTATATACTACTTTTTTTAGTATATACTTTTTACGAAACAACAACAGTAAAGCGATTTGGAAAAATAAAGTATATACTTTGTTTGAAAATAGTATATACTTTTGTGCAGAGCGTGATTCAAAATGAAGAAAAGATTCTTACTTACATTAGATGATAATCTTGTAGATAAGGTTAAACAAAACTATAAATTATCATCTTTAGTTAATAGATTACTTAAACAATTTGTTGAACAAACGCTATCGCCTGAAGAATTACAGATTAGATTAGGTATAATTAATAGTAAAATACATAAACAAGAAACACAATTAAACATTAAAACAAAGACAATATCTGAATTAGAAAATGAAGCATGTAAAGTAGGCGAAAGATTAATAAAGATGAATAAGTAATATTATTAAAGGTTATTATATGATAACAGCTAGAAAAAGAGGGCATCTTATTATATATACTGATAAATGGAGATACGAAGATGGTGTCTCTATTGAAATAGAACGTCCATGTACACGTTGTGGTAAAATGCCCATAAATGGACATGACGCTTG